>SLKB01000187.1 GCA_007134805.1 Paracoccaceae bacterium | reverse complement strand
CCCTCAGCCTTGCGCCTTGCAGAGCCGCGCGGCGGGGCGAGCCTGCAGGCGGCACTGCAGGCGGGCGAACCCGTGACGCTGCCCAAGATCGACAGCTTCGTCGATGGCGCCTCGGTCGCGCGGATTGGCGCGCGGACCTTTGCGCAGCTCAGCGGCACCGATCCCGCGCATGTGCTGATCGCGCCCGAGAACCGCATCTGCATCACCATGCTTGAGATGCTGAATGTCGAGGGTGTGGTGCTGGAGCCGGCCGGCGCCTTGTCGATCGATGTGCTCGGGGACATGCGCGACGAGATCGCGGGCAAGCGCGTGGTCTGCCTGACCTCGGGCGGGAATTTCGATTTCGAACGCCTTCCGGAAGTCAAGGAGCGCGCGATGCGCTTTGCCGGCACCAAGAAATACCTGATGCTGCGCCTGCCCCAGCGCCCCGGCGCGTTGCGCGATTTTCTGGAAATCCTCGGCCCCGAGGATGACATTGCGCGCTTCGAGTATCTCAAGAAGACCGCGCGCAATTTCGGCACGGTGCTTCTGGGCATCGAGACCACGCGGCCCGAGAATTTCCCTGCGCTGTTCGACCGGATGGCCGCGCACGGCTTTGCCTTCACCGACATCACCAATGACGAATTGATCGCGGGTTTCGTGCTCTGAGCGCGCTCAGCCAGGAAGGATGCGCGCGCGCCAGGTCTGCTGCAACTCGTGGCAGGCGGTGGGAAAGCCGGTGAGGACCGCGTCGCGCGCGTCCGTCACATCCTGCCCCGCGCCGGCCTCGCGTTCGCCGCGGGCGCAGGCCTCGGCCATCTCGGTCAGCCCGAGATTGAGCGCCGCCCCCTTGAGGAAATGAAACTCGACCACATGCGCCTGCGGCGTCTGCGCGCGGCGCAGCCGGTCGAGCGATTCTTCCGCCTCGTCCATGAAGACCTCGATGACATCGACGAAGGCGTCTTCACCGAAATCCTCGTAAAGTTCCTCGACACGTGCCCAGTGAATCATTGCTGCCGTCCTTACAATCCTGTCCGCAGGATCGGCCTGACAGCCTAAGCAATGGTAAGTCGAAACATGGAAAACGTCCGGCATTTTATGTTTTCACCACTGGTTAATCCCCCTCTGTAATAACAGTATCGAGGCCGGAACAAGCTAACAACATTGCTAGAAGAGTGTGAATTGGAAAGCCTAACGCAACAGGCCAGGTCGATGGTCGGCAAGCTCGTCCTGCCGCGCACCGCGCTGATTGTCGATGACAGTCGTGCGCAGCGCATGGTGCTTGCCCGCCACCTGATCGACTGGGGTTTCGAGGTCTCGGAGGCGGGCTCTGGCGCGCAGGCGCTGCGCGCCTGCGCGGGGCAGCATTTCGATCTGATCCTGTCGGACTGGATGATGCCCGAGATGAACGGGCTCGAATTCTGTCGCGCCTTCCGCGCGCAGCCGCGCGATCATTACAGCTATTTCATCCTGCTCACCTCCAAGAGCGAGAAGGAATCGGTGGCCGAGGGGCTCGATGTGGGGGCGGATGATTTCCTGTCCAAACCGGTCTCGACGCTGGAGTTGCGCGCGCGCATCAAGGCGGGCGAACGGCTTCTGGCCATGGAGCGTCAGGTCAAGACCGCGCGCGCGCAGCTTGTCGCCGCGGTCGAGGGGCTCGATGACGGTTTCGTCTTTTTCGATGCCGAGAACCGGATCGTGCTGGCCAACAGCCGGTTTCGCGATTTCTACCCGCTATGCGCTTCGGCGATCACACAAGGCGCGCGGTTCGAGGATATCCTGCGCCAGGGGCTTTCCGCCGGCCAGTACAAGGCTGCCATCGGGCGCGAGGAGGACTGGTTCGCAGAGCGGATGCAGGCCTTCCGGGACGGCACGCCGATCCAGCAGGAACTTATTGACGGGCGCGTGCTGCAAGTGGTCGAGCGCCCGACCGAGGATGGCGGGCGCGTGGGGTTGCGCGTGGATGTCACCGAATTGCACCGCGCGCGCGAACAGGCGCGCCGCGCCGAGGCCAAGGCGGTGCAGCAGAATGTCAAGCTCAGCGCGGCGCTGGGCGAGTTGCAGCAGCTCTATGACGCGCTCGACCGTGACCTGATGGAGGCGCGCAAGCTTCAGCAATCGCTGATCCAGAAACCGCAGCATGAGTTCGGCAGCGCGCGGCTGTCGCTGCTTCTGCAATCCTCGGGCCATGTCGGGGGCGACATGGTGGGCATGTTCCAGATCGCGCCGACGCGGATCGGGGTCTATTCGATCGATGTCTCGGGGCATGGGGTGGCGGCGGCAATGCTGGGCGCGCGGATCAGCGGGCTGTTTTCGGGCGGGCATCACAACCAGAACATCGTGCTCGCGCGCGATCCCCTGTCGGGAGAGCGGATCGCCTGCCCGCCGCATCAGGTCGCCGCGCGCATCAACGATCTGATGATCGAAGAGCTTGAAACCGAGGCGTATCTGACCATTGCCTATGCCGATATCGACCTGCGCAGCGGCGATGTCCGCGTGGTGCAGGCGGGCCATCCGCATCCGGTGATCCAGCGCGCCTGCGGTGCGATCGAGTTCATCGGCAGCGGCGGGCTGCCGATCGGGTTGATCCCGCAGGCCGAGTTCGTGACCATCGAGGCTCGTCTGAGCCCTGGCGACCGGCTGTTTCTCTATTCCGACGGGATCACCGAGTGCACGGATGCGCAGGAGACCGAATTCGGCGAGGAGGGGCTGAGTGCTGCCTTCGAGCGCCTGTCGGGGCTCAAGGGGCTGGAGTTTCTCGATGCGCTGAAATGGGAATTGA
The DNA here is from genome assembly GCA_007134805.1 of Paracoccaceae bacterium. GTDB lineage: Bacteria > Pseudomonadota > Alphaproteobacteria > Rhodobacterales > Rhodobacteraceae > Roseinatronobacter. The sequence goes on along the minus strand of SLKB01000187.1, from coordinate 11,391 downwards.
CCACCTGGTCGGGGAGCGAGGAATTCGGCGATGATGTCTCGGGCGTGATCTTCGAGTTCGACGATTATGCGCAGGACATCGCGGCCGAGCCTGCGCTTTTTCAAGGGATCCCGGCGCTCAACTGACCCCCACCCCGGTGCCGCGCGGCCGGAATCCAAGCCTGAACCGGGCGTGGCGCAGCACCGCCCCCGGGCCGGGGTCAGCCAATCTCGCGCAGCGCGGCCATGAGAAATGCGCGGTCGCCGTCATTGTCCATCATGCGCAGCGCGCGCGCGCCCTCGACCCAGGCGGCGGTATGGCCGGGCTCGCTTGGCGCGGCGACGGCGCGCAGCGGGCGCGCAAGGTAGATATGGCAGAGTTTTTCCGCCCAGAGATCGTATTCGGGCATGAAGGTGAAGCGTCGAAACGCGCCCAGCCGGCGCAGCGGCGCGATGCGCCAGCCGGTCTCTTCCAGCGTCTCGCGCCGGAGCGCCTGGAGCGCTGATTCGCCCGCATCGATGCCCCCGCCGGGCAATTGCCACTCGGCGCGCGGCGCGGTCTGAAAGGTCAGCAGCACCTGCCCCTTGCGCAAGATGACCGCATAGGCCCCATGGCGCAGGCGGTAGTGCTGGGCGGCGCGGCGCGGCGCACCGAATCTTCGGATCATGCTTGGCCCTTCGCCCTTGCTTCATATATGGGGCAGGGTAAGTGCAAAACGCCCCGGGTGCCAGCGCTCGGGAAACTGCAGGAGGGATGCACCAGATGAGCTATGGCGGACAGATCGCCTGGGACGACACGGTTCTGCCCTTCCAGCTGGATCGCAGCGATATCCGCGGCCGGATCGCGCGGCTTGATACTGCGCTCGAGCGGGTGCTGGCGCGCCATCACTATCCCGACCCTGTCGAGGCGCTGGTGGCCGAGGCAGCCCTTCTCACGGCGATGATCGGGCAGACGATCAAGCTGCGCTGGCGGCTGTCGCTGCAGATCCGTGGCGATGGGCCCGTGCGGCTGATCGCGACCGATTACTATGCGCCCGAAAAGGATGGCCAGCCCGCGCGCATCCGCGCCTATGCGAGCTTCGATGCCGACCGGCTGAGCGCGCAGCTCGATCCCTTCGACCAGATCGGCAAGGGCTATTTCGCGATCCTGATCGACCAGGGGCGCAATATGACTCCCTATCAGGGAATCACCCCGATCTCGGGCCAGTCCCTGACCGATTGCGCCGAGACCTATTTCGATCAGTCCGAGCAGTTGCAGACCCGCTTTGCGCTGAGTTTCGGGCGCTCGACCCTGCCCGGGCAGGGCGAGAAATGGCGCGCGGGCGGGGTGATGGTGCAGCATATGCCGCAGGCGTCCGGCCAGTCCCCGCGCGAGCGCGCGATGCTCGAGGAGGACTGGACGCGGGTGAACCTGCTTCTGGACACGGTCGAGCAGATCGAACTCGTGGGTCCCAAGGTGCAGCCGCCCGAATTGCTGCTGCGCCTGTTCCATGAGGAGGACCCGCGCGTCTTCGACCCGCAGGCGGTGCATTTCGGCTGTTCCTGTTCCGAGGACAAGGTGCGCCAGAGCCTGTCGATCTATTCGGCCAAGGATATCGCCACCATGACCACCGAGGCAGGTACGGTCACGGCCGATTGTCAGTTCTGCGGTGCACATTACGTGATGGACCCGGCGACGCTGGGGTTCGAGGCGGGGGGCGATGACGGGTGAGGTCATGGGGCGGTTGCGCGTCGCGCTCGGGCGTCCGGGCGGGCCGACCAGCGATTTCGACCTGAACCCGCCCGTCCGCCTGCCACCGGGGCGGCGCCTGCGTGAGGCAGCGGTGCTGGTGGCCATACAGCGCGGGGTCCTGGGGCCGGAAGTGGTGCTGACCAAACGCGCCTCGACCCTGCGCCACCACCCGGGCCAGATCGCCTTCCCGGGGGGGCGGCGCGATCCGGGCGATGCCGATCTGGCGGCCACCGCGCTGCGTGAGGCGCGCGAAGAGATCGGCCTGCCGCCCCGTGCAGTGCGCCTGCTGGGCGCGCTGCCGGGGCATGAAACTGTCACTGGCTATCAGATCACGCCTTACCTGGCCGAGATCACCGAGCCTTTCGTGCCCCGGCCAGAGCCCGGCGAGGTGGCCGAGATCTTTGCCGCGCCGCTTGCGCATGTCCTTGACCCTGCGAATTTCCGGGTCGAGCGGCGGCTGTGGCGCGGCGACTGGCGGCATTACTACATCGTGCCCTGGGGGCCGTATTACATCTGGGGGGCCACTGCGCGGATCCTGCGCGGACTGGCCGACCGGGTGGCGTGATGCGGGTCTCTGGTCCCTGGCTCTTGGCGCCCGGCACACAGGCGGCGCTGCGATTGCTGAGCGCTGCGGGCCATCAGGCCTTTGTCGTGGGCGGGACCGTGCGCAACGCGCTGCTCGGCACCGAGGTCTCGGATATCGACATTGCGACCAGCGCCCATCCCGAGGCCGTGCTCGATCTCGCCGCGCGCGCGGGTCTGCACGCTGTGCCGACCGGGCTGGAGCACGGGACCGTGACCGTGGTGATCGACGGCGTGGGCTATGAGGTGACAAGTTTCCGCCGCGATGTCGAAACCTTCGGCCGCCACGCCCGCGTGCAGTTTTCCGACAGCATTCATGAAGATGCCGCGCGCCGGGATTTCACCATGAACGCGCTGTATGTCTGCGCCGATGGCACACTGGTCGATCCGCTGGGCGGGCTGCCGGATCTGCGCGCGCGCCGGGTGCGCTTTGTCGGCACGCCCGTCCACCGCATCCGCGAGGATTACCTGCGCATCCTGCGCTTCTTCCGCTTCCATGCGCAATATGGCGACCCCGCGCGCCCGCTCGACGCTGCGGCGCTTGCGGCCTGCGCGCGCGAGGCACAGGGGATCGAGAGCCTTTCATCCGAGCGGATCGGGGCGGAGATGCGCAAGCTGATGGCCGCCCCCGACCCGGCGCCCGCGCTGGACGAGATGGCGCGGACCGGGGTGCTGCGCCATGTGTTACCGGGCGCCCGGCCCGAGGCCGTGGCGCGGCTCACGGCGCTGGAGCGGCAGACCGACACGCCGCCGCGCGCGCTGCGGCGGTTGCTGGCTGTGGGCGGCGCGACTGACCGTCTGTGCCTGACGCGCGCCGAGCAGCGCGCGCTGAGTGCCGCCGCGCGCGCGCCGGAGGATGCGACGCTCGCGCATCTGGGCTACCGGCTTGGCGCGAATGGCGCGCAAGATGCAGTCCTGGTGCGCGCGAGCGCCGAGGGTCGGGCAGTGCCGCCGGACTGGCGCGCCGAAATCGACCGGGGGGCGGGGGCGAGCTGCCCGGTGCGGGCGCGGGATTTTCCCCATCTCGAAGGCCCGGCGCTGGGCGCGGCGCTGCGCGCGGCCGAGGACGCCTGGATTGCGTCTGATTTCCACGCGCCGCGCGGGGAACTTCTCGCCTGAAGGGGGGAAGCGCCCGCTCGGAGTGCCGCTGGCACGCCTCGCGGGCGCTCGCCCGGCGGGGCCCGCCGGGCGGGGTGCGCGTGTCGGTGTATCGCGCCCGTCGCCTTGTCGGGCCTGTGGCTGGCCATGCGCCTGCCCGCCACTATATTGACCTTCGAAGCCGAGGATCCTTGTGTTACAGAAAACCGCCCCCCCCGACGCGAAAGCCGCGCTGCGACTTGCCGGCATGATCGATGCGTTCGCGCCGGCCGAGGATGCGCCGCCGCGGACCTTGTGGGCGTTCATGCTCTGGTCCGTGCGGGGCGCCTGGCCCGTGCTGATCCTGGCCGGGGTGATCTCGGCGCTGGTGGGCACGACCGAAGTGATCTCGGCGCTGCTGCTGGGTCTGATCATCGACGCGGTTGTCCAAACCGGGCCGAGCGCGTTCGTTGAGACCCATCTGTGGCTCATAGTGGGGTTCATAGCCTTCTTCATCCTGCTGCGGCCGCTCGCCTTCGGGCTGTCTTCGGTCGCCAATGCCATTGTCGTGCAGCCCAATATCTATGTGCTGGTGCAGTCGCGGCTCAATCGCTGGACGCTCGGCCAGCCCGTGACTTTTTTCGACAATGATTTCGCCGGCCGCATCGCGCAAAAGCAGGTGCAGACCGCGCGTGCGCTCACCGATGTGGCCAATGAAACGATCAACACCATGGCCTTCGCGCTGGCCTCGATCCTGGGCTCGGTGGTGCTGCTGCTGACCATCGATCTGCGGGTGGCGGGGGCGCTGGCGGTCTGGCTTGTGCTGTATCTGTGGTTGATCCGCTTGTTCCTGCCACAGGTGCGCGCGCGGTCGGGCGCGCGGGCGGGCGCGCGGGCACAGGTGAGCGGGCAGGTCGTCGACACGATCACCAATATCAAGACCGTCAAGCTTTTTGCCCATGCCGATTTCGAGGATCGCGCCGCGCTCAACGCCATGGGCGTCTTCCGCGAACGCTCGGTCGAGTTTGGCGAGGTGCAGGCGCTTTTCCGGTTCTGGCTGATGCTGGTGGCGGGGCTGTTGCCAGTGCTGCTGATCGGCGGCACGCTCTGGCTCTGGACATTGGGCGTGGCGAGCGCTGGCGATATCGCCGCGGCCGGCGCGGTTGCCATTCGCATCGCGCAGATGACCGGCTGGGTCAGTTTCGTGCTGATGGCGATCTATGGCAATCTGGGCGAGGTCGAGGACGGGATGAAGACGCTGACCCCGCCCCCGGACCTGACCGATGCGCCCGATGCCCGCGATCTTGGCCGCGCGCAAGGCGCGCTTGCGTTCGAGGCGGTCGATTTCGCCTATGGACGCAAACTGGGCGGGGTGCAGGGGCTCGACCTGCGGGTTGGCCGGGGTGAGAAGATCGGGATTGTCGGTGCCTCGGGGGCGGGCAAATCGACGCTGGTGGCGCTGCTTTTGCGGCTTTACGATGTCGAGGGAGGGCGGATCACGCTTGACGGGCAGGATATTCGTGACCTGACGCAGGAAAGCCTGCGCCGGAATATCGCGATGGTCACGCAGGAAACCGCGATGTTCAACCGCTCGGCGCTGGACAATATTCGCTACGGCCGCCCCGATGCCACGCGCGCCGAGGTCGAGGCAGCGGCACAGGCCGCCGAGGCGCATGAGTTCATCCTCACGCTGCAGGACCATGCTGGCCGCAAGGGCTATGACGCGCATCTCGGCGAGCGCGGCGTGCGGCTGTCGGGCGGGCAGCGCCAGCGGATCGCGCTGGCGCGGGCGTTTCTGAAGGACGCGCCGATCCTTGTGCTGGACGAGGCGACCTCTGCGCTCGATTCCGAGGTCGAGGCGGCAGTGCAATCCGCGCTCGAGCCGCTGATGGAGGGCAAGACCGTGCTTGCGATCGCGCACAGGCTCTCGACAATCGCGCAGCTTGACCGGATCATCGTGCTTGAAGACGGCCGTATCATCGAGCAAGGCAGCCATGACGAGCTACTGGAACAAAGCGGGATCTATGCGAAGTTCTGGGCGCGGCAATCCGGCGGGTTTTTGCGATTCGATGACGAGGAAGCGGCGGCGGCGCAGGTCTGAGCGCTGATGGCCGAGGTGACGATCACCCGGCTGGGCCATCTTGGCGACGGGGTCGCCGACGGCCCGGTCTTTGCCCCGCGCACCCTGCCGGGCGAGGTGGTCGCGGGCGAGGTGGTCGCAGGCCGCATCGCGGCACCGCGCATTCTCACGCCGGCGCGTGAGCGTATCAGCCCGCCCTGTGCGCATTACCGGGCCTGCGGGGGCTGCGCGCTGCAGCACGCGCGCGAGGCGTTTGTCACAAGCTGGAAAGAGGACGTGATCCGGCAGGCGCTGGCCGCGCATGGGCTTGCGGCGCACTTCCGCCCGGCCCATGTCTCGCCGCTGCACAGCCGCAGGCGGGCGAATTTTGCGGGCCGGCGGCTGAAGAAGGGCGCGCTTGTGGGGTTTCACGGTCGTGGCTCGGACACGCTGACCGAGATCACGGGATGCCTGATCCTGCACCCCGATCTGCGCGCGGCGCTGCCGGCGCTTGAGGACCTGACCCAGCTTGCCGCGAGCCGCAAGGCCACGCTGACGCTTGCGCTGACGCGCTCGGAGGCGGGCTTGGATCTGCAGGTGCAGGGCGCGAAGCCGCTGGATGCGGGGTTGCGCGTGGCGCTGGGGCACTGGGCGGCGCAGGCCGGTGTCGCGCGGTTGGCATGCGGCGACGAGGTGATCGCGCAAGCCACCCCGCCCTGGCACCAGATCGGACCTGCGCGCGTGACCCCGCCGCCGGGCGCCTTCCTGCAGGCCACGAAACCTGCCGAACTTGCCCTTCAAGCCGCAGTCACCGAGGCCGTGGGCGGCGCCGCGCGGGTGGCCGATCTCTTCGCGGGCTGCGGCACATTCGCGCTGCCGCTGGCGCAGCAGGCCGAGGTGCTCGCGGTCGAGGGGGTGCGCGAGATGCTCCTCGCGCTCGATGCCGGCTGGCGCAGCGCGCCGGGCTTGCGGCCTGTGCGCCATGCCGCGCGCGATCTCTTTCGCGCGCCGCTCGACCCTGCCGAGCTGGCCGGGTTCGGTGCCGTGGTGATCGACCCGCCCCGCGCGGGCGCCGAGGCGCAGGCGCGGGCGCTTGCGCGAAGCGCTGTCCCGCGCATCGCGGCCGTGTCCTGCAACCCGGTGAGCTTCGCGCGCGATGCAGCGCTGCTCGCAGCCGGGGGGTATCGGCTCGATTGGGTGCAATTGATCGATCAATTCCGGTTCAGTCCGCATGCCGAGCTTGCAGCGCAATTCACAAAGGCGCATATCGCGGCCTGACCGGACAGCGACAGAGGGACCGCCATGCTCAGCCGCGAGAAGACCGCCGCCTTTCTGGACCAGCGCTGGGTGCGCAACGGCATCATCGGGGTGATCCTGTTCAATGCGGTCCTTCTGGGGATGGAGACCTCGGGCACGATCATGGGGGTGGCAGGACCACTGATCATCACGCTGGACACGGCCTGTCTTTCGATCTTCGTGATCGAACTGGTGCTGAAATTCCACGCTCAGCGCGGAAAGTTCTGGCGGTCTGGCTGGAACATCTTCGATTTCCTGATCGTCGGCGTCTCGCTCATGCCCGGCGCGCAGACCTTCAGCGTGTTGCGCGCGCTGCGCATCCTGCGGCTGTTGCGCGTGATCTCGGTCAGCCCCAATCTGCGCCGCGTGGTCGAGGGTTTCATCAAGGCCCTTCCCGGCATGGGATCGGTGTTCCTGCTGATGGGGATGCTTTTCTATATCGGTGCCGTCATGGCCACCAAGCTGTTCAGCGACAGTTTCCCCGAATGGTTCGGGGATCTTGGGAACTCCGCCTATTCGCTGTTCCAGATCATGACGCTCGAGTCGTGGTCCATGGGCATCGTGCGCCCGGTGATGGAGATTTACCCCTATGCCTGGGCGTTTTTCGTCCCCTTCATCATGGTCACGACTTTCGCGGTCGTGAACCTGCTGGTCGGCCTTATCGTGAATTCGATGCAGGACGCTCATGCCGCCGAAAGCAATCAGGCGACGACTGACTATCGCGACGAGGTGCTGAAGCGCCTGAGCGCGATCGAGGAACGCCTCAAGATCGAGCAGCGCGAGAGCGACCGCACCCCGGGCGAATGACGTCTGCGTGATCGAACCAAATTCGGTGCTTGGCAGGAACGCGCCGATGCTGCAAGATCATGAAAAAAGACCATTGGGGCAGTCACATGGCAGTTTTCCGTATCCTCCTGGGCCTGATCGTGGTCCTTGTTCTCGCATCCTGTGCGCAGAAGCCGGAGAGCAAGTTTCGCAGCTATCACGGGCCGGAAGTCACGCGCGTTGTCGTCCACAAGGGCGTGCGGCAGATGGAGCTGTGGCATCATGATCAGGTGCTGCGGATCTTCCGCGTCGATCTGGGCGGTGACCCCAATGGCCACAAGACGCGCGAGGGCGACCGCCGCACGCCCGAGGGGCATTACTTGATCGACAGGCGCAACCCCAATAGCAGGTTTCATCTGTCCATCGGGATCGACTATCCCAATGAGGCCGATGTTGCGCGCGCGGCTGCCAATGGCTGGCGTCCGGGCGGCGATATCTTCATCCATGGGCGCGGGCCTCGGTTTGCTGGCGCGAATGGCGACTGGACCGAAGGCTGCATCGCTGTCTCCGACCGGGAGATGGAGGATATCTACGCCATGGTCCGCAATGGCACGCCGATCAGCATCTACCCCTGAACCGCCAGCACCGGGTGGAATTCGGCTGACCGCTTGATAAGTTTTCCCTGAGCCCTGATAACCAGGGCAAGGGGCAAAACAGGGCGGAGACGCGATGTCGCGTGTGACAATGAAGGCCATGATCCACCGCACGGTCGTGTTCGCGCTGATCTGGGCGGTGCTGAGCGCGGGCGATCCGGCGGGGCAGGTGCTCGGCCTGATCGTGGTGCCGGCCACAGTCTGGCTGTCGGTCGCGCTCTTGCCGGCGCGCAATCCGCTGAAGCTCTGGCGGCTGACGGGCCACACGCCGCGGTTCCTCGTGGGCTCTGTCGCGGGCGGCGTGGATGTGGCGCGTCGCGCCTTCGCGCCCTCGATGCCGCTGAACCCCGGCTGGTTGCGCGTGCCGATGCAGCTTGGCGACGGGGCGCGCGTGGCGCTGGGGGCAGAGCTGTCGTTGATGCCGGGCACTCTGGCGGCGGGCAGCGATGGGTCGGTGTTGCTCGTGCATGTCCTCGATCTCGATGCCGAGCCTGGCCGCGCGGTGGAAGCCCAGGCGGCCGAGATCGCCGCGCTGACCGACCCGGCACCGGAGGGGCCATGACGTTCTGGCTGCATCTGATCATCCTGGGGTTGCTGGGTAGCCTTGCCGGCGCGCTCTGGCGGGTCTGGGTTGGGCCGGCGCAGGCGGACCGGATGATGGCCGCGCAACTGATCGGCACGACGGGCATCGGTGTTCTTGTGCTACTTGCGGTCCTGCAGGACTGGGCCGCGCTGACGGTAGCGCTCGCGCTGGCGCTTCTGGCCGCGATGGCGGCGATCGGCTTTGTCAAGGCTGCGAGTTCGGACGGGGCGGGCGATCCGGAGGAATGCGCCCCCGGGCCCACTGACGCGCGCGACGGGCAGCGCTGATGCCGGAGGGGCTTGCCGATATCGCGACAATCGTCCTGACCGGGATCGGGCTGGTGTTTTTCCTTGCCGGCACGGTCGGGCTGATCCGTTTTCCCGATGTCTTCTCGCGCCTGCATGCGTTGACCAAGGCCGATAATCTGGGCCTTGGCTTCATCGTGCTGGGCGCGGGCTTTCAGGCCGACGACTGGACGCAACTGGCCAAGCTCGGCCTTATCTGGGCGCTCGCGCTTCTGGCCGCGGGCACGGTTGCGCAACTCGTCGCGCGTGCCGCTTTGCGGCAGGAGGGGCGGGAATGACGCTCGCGCTCGATCTGGGCCTCGATCTGGCGTTCGGCGCGTTGATCCTTGCCACGGCGCTTGCGGCAGTCGCGGGGCAGGGCCTGTTCCGTGCGGTGGTGTTCTTCATCACCTACGGGCTCTTGCTCGCGCTGGTCTGGGCGCGGCTCGGGGCCTATGACGTGGCGCTGGCCGAGGGGGTGATCGGCGCGGGGCTGACGGGGGTTTTGCTGCTGATGGCGCAGGGCCGGCTGCGCCGCGCGGACGCGCTCGCGGATCCTCCCGCGCGCGGCAAGCTTGCCGCAGCGCTTGCCGGGGCGAGTGTCACGGCGGCGCTGGTCTGGGCGTGGTTCACCCTGCCGCTGCCGCAGCGCATCGACCTTGACGCGCCGATGGCGGCGTCGGGGGTGGAAAACCCGGTGACAGCGGTCCTCTTGAACTTCCGTGCCTGGGATACGCTTCTTGAAAGCATCGTGCTGCTGGCGGCCCTTGTAGGCCTGTGGATGCTGGCGCGCGACGCGGAGTGGCGCGCGCCGCTGGGGCCCGGGTTTCACGCGCGCGCGGGCGGTGTCCTTTCGGTCTTTGGCCGGCTGTTGCCGCCAGTGGGGCTGATCTACGGGGTCTGGCTGGTCTGGGCGGGCGCGGATCAGACCGGCGGCGCCTTTCAGGGCGGCACAGTGCTGGCGGCGGTCATTCTGGTGGCAATGATGGCGGGACTCGCGCGCGCCCCGCGCGTGGGCGCACCTGCCTGGCACGCAGCCCTTGCCTTTGGGCCGGGCGTGTTCCTGCTTGCAGGGATTGCGATGATCGCAGTCGGGGGCGGGTTCCTGACGCTGCCGCCCGAGTTCGCCAAACCCGTAACAGTCACGATCGAGGCCGCGCTCACGCTGTCCATTGCCGTGACGCTGGCGCTTCTCGTTGTCGGGCCGCCTGAACAACAGAACGGGGGTGGGACATGAGCGGCTTGAGCGTGCTGGCGCTGACCGGGGCCGGGCTGATCGGGCTCGGGATCTACGGGCTTCTGGCGCATGCGCAACTGTTGCGGCGGGTTATCGGCTTCAATCTGGTGGGCTCGGGGCTGTTTCTGTTCTTCGGAGCCGCAGGCGCGCGCGAGATGCCGGTCGATCCGATCCCGCAGGCGCTCATCATCACGGGCATTGTGGTCGCATTCGCGGCGAGCGCGCTTGCGGTCGCGCTGATCACGGCGCTGGCGCGCGCAACGGGCCGTGCCACGCTGCCAGAGGAGTCCGAACGCTCGTGACGCCATTGATCGCCACTCTGACCCTGCCGTTGCTGGGGGCGCTGGCCTGCGTGGCGTTCCCCGCGCGCGGGGGGGCGCGCGCAGCAGAGGGCGTCAGCCTTGCCTGTCTGGCCGCCGCGCTCTGGCTTGCCGTGCTGGTCTGGCAGGGCGGCACGGTCGAACTGGCGCTTGGAGGCTGGCAGGCGCCTTTGGGGATCGTGCTGGCCGCGGACGGGCTCGGTGCTGCGTTTCTGGTGATGTCGGCGCTGGTGATGGTGGGGGTCATGCGCGCAGCACGGGCCGAGCAGTCAGCCGAGGCGGCCGGGGCGCGGCAGGCCTTTGGGTTCTGGCCGCTGGCGCTGCTTTTGTGGGGGGCGCTGAATGCGGTGTTCCTGTCGCGCGATCTCTTCAACCTCTATGTCGGGCTCGAGCTTCTGACGCTTGCGGCGGTTGCCCTGGTGGCGCTTGGCGGAAGCGCCGGGGCGATCGTGGCGGCACTGCGCTATCTGGTGTTCGCGCTGGCCGGCTCGCTTCTCTATCTCGCGGGAGTAGTACTGATCTATGCAGGCCATGGCGCGCTCGATATCAGCCTGATCGCCGCGCACGAGGCCGCGCCGGGCGACGCGCTCGCGCTGTCGCTGATGACCGCGGGGCTGATGCTGAAGACGGCACTCTTCCCCTTCCATGTCTGGCTGCCCCCGGCGCATGCGGCAGCGCCCGCGCCGGCCTCGGCGATCTTGTCCGCGCTGGTGCCGAAGGCGTCCTTTGTCATCCTGATCCGGTTGTGGTTCGAGGCCCTGCCGGATCTCGCAGGGCCCGTGGCGCTGATGCTGCTGGGAGGGCTGGGGGCTGCCGCCGTGATCT
>SLKB01000046.1 GCA_007134805.1 Paracoccaceae bacterium | reverse complement strand
TACGGGTCGGGGATGGGCGGGTATGCGGCCTGCGCGCTGAGCGTCGCGGCGCCGGGGGCGACCGTGCTTGCGATCGCACCGCAAGCCACGTTGAACCCGGTGATCGCGGGCTGGGACCAGCGCTTCCCGCATGCAAGGCGGCTCGATTTCAGAAGTCGGTTCGGGTTCGCCCCGGACATGCTCGATGCAGTCGGGCAGGCCTTCGTGCTGTATGACCCATCGCGCCATAATGACTCGATGCACGCGACGCTCTTCCGGCGCAGTTTCGTCAATGTGATCCGCTGTCCGCGCCTCGGGTGGGACACGGCGCTCGGGCTCGATCGGATCGGTGCACTCGAGCCGCTGATCGAAATGGCGGCGCGCGGCCGGCTGAACGCGCCACGCGTGTATGATCTTTTGCGCAAGCGCCGTACCGACCGGGAATACCTTGAGGATCTGGTGGCACGCGCGGCCCGCGGCGGGCACCCGGCGCTGACGGTCGTCGCCGCGCAACGTGCCATGGCCCTGACGCCGCGCCGCACCCGCAAACCGCAGCTGGCTGCTACGGATTGATTAGCCCTCGCGCTTCGGTCGATTCGCGCTGGAACTCCGTGGCGGCTTTCGTGTAGATCCCGAACATGGACCGGCTCACCCTTCCCCGCCCTGATGATTGGCACCTGCATCTTCGCGACGGGGCGATGCTGGAGGGGATTGCGGGCGAATCCGCGCGGCATTTCTCACGCGCAATCATAATGCCGAACCTCGTGCCGCCGGTGGTCACAGGCGCGCAAGCGCGCGCCTATCGCGAGCGGATCATGGCTGTGACGGGCGGCGACTTTATCCCGCTGATGACGCTCTACCTTACCGAGACGACCGATCCCGCCGAGGTGCGCGCGGCCTATGAGGACGGGATCATCACTGCCGTGAAGCTCTACCCGGCCGGGGCCACGACAAACTCTGCCTCCGGCGTCCGCGATCTCTCGAAAGTGCGCGGGGTGCTCGAGGTCATGGCCGAGGCGGGTATCCCGCTTCTGACGCATGGCGAAGTCACCGATCCGGATGTCGACATCTTCGACCGCGAGGCCGCGTTCATCGAGCGGGTGCTCGACCCGATGCGCCGGACGACGCCTGGCCTGCGCGTGGTCATGGAGCATATCACCACCTCCGATGCGGTCGCCTATGTCGAAACCGCGCCCACGGATCTCGGAGCCACGATCACCACGCATCATCTGGTCATCAACCGCAACAACATCCTCGTGGGCGGGATCAAACCGCATTACTACTGCCTTCCGGTCGCCAAGCGCGAAACCCACCGCAAGGCGCTCCTGCGCGCTGCGATCTCGGGCGATCCGCGCTTCTTTCTGGGCACGGACAGCGCGCCGCACCCAGACAGCGACAAGGAAAGCGCGTGCGGGTGCGCGGGGTGTTTCACGGCAACAAACACTCTGTCGATCCTTGCGCAGGTCTTCGAGGATGCCGGCGCGCTCGATCGGTTGGAGGGGTTCATATCGCGCCATGGCCCGGCCTTCTACGGCCTTCCGGTCAACACCGGGACGCTGACCCTGCAAAAGACCGACACCCCCGTTACCTACCCCGCCCGCATCAGCACTGGCGCCGGACCAGTGACTGTTTTCGATCCCGGTTTTCCGCTTTATTGGCGCGTGATGTGACAGGCCTCCGATGATCCCCAGCAGCTTCCCCGACCACCAGACTGTTGCCCGCCTGACCGCGCGCATGCTTCTGGACATCAAGGCCGTGCATTTCAATGCCACCGAGCCGTTCACCTTTGCCTCGGGGCTGAAGGCGCCAACCTATATCGACTGCCGGAAATTGATCAGCTTCCCGCGCATCCGGGCCACGCTGATGGATTTCATGACCTGCCGTGTGCTGGAGGATGCCGGTTTCGAGGCGTTCGACAATATCGCCGGTGGTGAGACCGCCGGGATCCCCTTCGCGGCACTTGTCGCGGAACGGCTGGGCTTGCCGATGACCTATGTGCGCAAGAAACCGAAGGGCTACGGGCGCAATGCGCGGATCGAGGGCGAGATGCGCGAAGGCCAGCGCGTGCTTCTGGTCGAGGATCTCACCACCGATGGCGGCTCGAAGCTGAGCTTCGTGGATGCCATCCGCGAGACCGGCGCGACCTGCGGCCACACTGCCGTCATCTTCTACTACGGCATTTTCCCCGAAACCGAGCCGCGCCTCGCAGAGCATGGCGTCCGGCTGCATTACCTGTGTACCTGGTGGGATGTGCTTTCAGAGGCACGCGACCGAGGCGACTTCGATGCCGCCACAATCGAGTCGGTCGAGGCGTTCCTGCACGCCCCGCATGACTGGGCTTCGCGCTGAGCAGGCGCGCGTCACGCTCTGAACCCGCGCCCGGAGTGCGACACTGCAGCCTCGCGGCCTCAGAAATCGCGGATCTCGGCGTCGGCGATAAGTTCCTGCAAACGCACATCCGCCATGGCGCCAACGCGACGGTCGAAGAGCGCATTGCGCGACTGTGACCGGCTTGGCGTCGTGTCTGTCTGCAATTCGCGAGAGCACAGCATCAGCACCCGCACCGTGTTGTTCTGCACAAGGTCCGTGGAAATCTCGTTGCGATCCAGACGTGCAAGCTGCATCGCGTCGGCTGCAGGGATCTCGGGCACGAACCCCTCATGCTCGCGCAGTGCCTCTTCCGGCAGGTCGGCGCCAAACCGGCCAAGCCCCTCGCAGTGGCGCACCTCGGTACGGATGCGCTCGAGCCTGGCCTGCGTCTCGGGGCTGCTTGCAGCCGGAATCAACAGCGACGTGTAGCGCACGCGCACACGATCAGGCGGGATTTCGCGGGAGCTTTCGCGGGCGCGCAGCATGAAATAGGCAATCGCCCCCCCGAGTTCGAGTGGACCTACGACCTGCCCCTGCCGCGCGCCGCGCAGCAATTCGGAAATTTCGCCGGGCAGGTCCTCGGCTCCGATCCAGTCTACGCGCCCGCCCTGCTCGCGCGACCCGGCGAGCGAGAATTCACGCGCAAGGCGTGCAAACTCATCAACGGTGCGCACCTGTTCGATCAACTCAATGATCTGGCCGACGACCTCGGCGAACTCGGGATCCGTCGGCAGGAAGATTTCCGAGATCAGCAGGCGTTCGCGGCCGGTGATCGTTGCGACATCACGCGCGCGGTTCACGTCGCTGTCCGTCACCTCGACCAGGGCAGGGAAATCCCGTTGCACGATCCTGCGCCAGAGGATTCCGGCCTCGACAAAGGAGACGAAACTTTCGCGATCGACCCCGTTCTCGCCCAGCACCCGGATGAATTCGTCGGTCGAAAGATCTGCGCGGCGTGCGAATTCAGCCATGCCGTCGGTGATGTCATCGGGCTCTGCCCGGATGCCCCGGCGACGGGCATGGTCGCGCTGCACGGCCTCTTCGGTGAGCCGCTCCAGTGCTTCGCGCCGCATGTCCGTCGCCTGCACGTTCAGCAGTTGCAGGAACCGGATCCGCTGGTCGACATCGTAATTGCTGATCACGCGATCATTGACCTTGCGCGCGGGCGCGAAAAGGCCCTGCGCCGCGGCCTGGTGCATGCCGAGCGTCGTCAAGACCAGCGTGAGCACGATACCCAGCGGGACGAGATTGAGGAGTATCAGTCGGCGGATCACGTTGGCTCGTTCCTTCTGTCGTCTTGCGTGCGGCTTCTCTGTGCCCTCTCCGATTACACAGTTTACGCGGGCTTGTCATCAGGCTGCGGAGGCTTCGATCAGTTGGCGGCGCAACTGCGCCGGGCCGCGCCGGGGTTGCCGCCGATACCCAGAATGTCGATGTTCAATCCAAGATTGGTGCTGGGCGTATCGCGTGAGGCGGTCGCGAACTGACGCTCGACCCCAAGTGCGACACGCAGGCACTCATTCTCGTAGTCGAGCCCGAAATTCGCGCGCGCGGCCTGCGACTGAGCGACATCATAGCGCCAGCCGATCCGCGCCGTCCAGCGATCGTCAAAGACGCGGCTCGCATCAAGGCGCCATTCCGATGCCGGGTCCGCGCGGTCCTCGAACGGATTGGCCCTGACCCGCAGGAAACTCGTCGACAGGCTGTAGCTGGTCCGTGTCCAGTCCACTTCGAGCGCCGTGCGCTCAAGGCCCAGGTCATCGTCGAAAAGCGCGCGGTTGCTCAGCGAAAGCCCGGTTGCAGTGTCGATACTGCCCGAGACAAGCCAGTTCGAGCGTGCCCCGGCCAATGGCGAGGCGGCCGAGAACTGCCCCAGATCCCGCTGCCGGAAGACCCGTCCCAGTGCAAGTCCGCTCGACCAGCCAGACGGGTCGGTCATCGTCCAGCGCAGCCCGAGATTCGTACGCAGGCCCCTTTCACGCACATCATTAGCGGGGAAGCGGTTGAGCCGAAACAGATTGCCTTCATCGAGTTCTGGCATGCGGCTTTCGTCAACCGGCAGTTCGGGGTTGCGGTCGGGCGACCAGACCACTTGTCCCACTGGCTCGATCACATGTGTCACCCCGTTTTGCCCCTGTGCGATCAGGGGCCAGCGCAGCTCGGCCGTCAGCGCCGGCGTGACTGTCCCTTCGCTGCGCGAGAAGGCGCCATCCGCCGACCAAAGAGTGACATGATCAAGCCCCAGATGCGCACCAGTCGCGGCCAGCACCCCACCGGGCAGCACGGCATCGTTGCGCCAGCCAAGGTCTAGGCTGACCCGAGCCGTCTCGCGCGGGCGCGGGCCCGGCCCGAACCCGGGGCGCGGGGCGGGAAGGCTCGGAGGCAGCGCTCGGGCGCGGCGGTGCAGATGCGCCTCGAGCCGCAGATCGAAGACGCCGCCCACCCCCGCCATGTCTCGGCGCTGCTCCAGCACTGCCTGACCGACCTGATTTGGCAACAGCGCATTGTCATCGCTGCGCAAGAGCGAGCGGAACTGAAGCGCCTGCACCCGGATGAAGCGATCCCGCCGCACCTGTTCGAGCGTGATGTCACTGGTCAGCCGCGGCTCGCCGCGGTTGTAGTCATCCAGAAGCTGGCGGTCCGATGGATGAATGAGGTTGAACCCCAACCGCCACGCGCCGGGCAGAGTGACCTGCCCCGTCGCATAGCCGAAACCGCGCAGCCCGCCCGGGCGAATCTGGTCCCGGCCCACAAGCCCGCCGAATTCCAGACGTCCGTTCGCAAAGGCCTGGCGATAGCGCAGCTCGAGCGCGCGCGTCCCCTTGCTGGCGAGAAACGGGGTCACGGTCAGATCGCGCGCCGGCGACAGGACGATGAAATAGGGGCTGCGCAGCCCCAGACCGTGGCCCGTGTCCAGCACCGCTTGCGGGCCGAGAAACCCGGTCGTGCGCCGCAGCCTCGGATCGGGCACGCGCAGGCGCGGAAGGTAGGCGATGGGAACGCCGAGGAACCGGAATTGCGCATTCTCGAAGCGGACCTGAAGCTCCTCCTCGTCGTGTATCACCCGGCTGGCCCGAATCTCCCAGAGCGGGGTCTGGCTGCGCGCGCAGATCTCGCAGCTCGACGCCACGATGTTTTCCATCTCGGTAAAGCGGTCACCGCGCCGGTTGATCGTGGCGGCCGCGATCTGCAACTGCTCGTCGAGCACCAGCCGCGCCGCCCGGATGAGCCCGGATTGCAGATCGTCGGAAAGCTCGGCCTGCTCGGCGAGGAACAAGACCTCGCGCCCCTGATCGAGGGTCAAGGGCCCGGTGACCACGATGCGTCCCGTTCCACGATCATATGCGATGCGCTGCGCGCGCAGGCGGGCTGTGCCGAACAGCACCTCGACATTACCCTCGGCGACAAGCTGGTCCGGCCCGTCAAGACGCAAACGATCGGCGATCAGCGTGGCAATATCGTCCGCGCCCGACCCGCCGGTCTGCGCCGCGGCGGGCGCCAGCGCCAGCATCATGAGTAGAAGAACACCCGCGAGGATCTGCCGCATCAGCCTTCCTCCAGGTTGAGGAGGATCCCGATGGCCAGCAGCATCGTGGCAACCGGCAGCCCCCAGGCGGCGAGGAGGACCATCACCTGCCCCGTCTCGCCCAGAACCTGCGCGAAATTGCGCAGGAAAAACAGCGTGAAGCCCGCGAGGATCGTGCTCAGCGCCCGCAGTCCTGCGCCACCTGCGCGCGCGTGGTGCACGCTCAGCCCGAAGGCCAGAAGCATCATGCCCACCAGCAGCAGCGGCAGTGCAAGTTCCATGTGAAGCCGCATGCGGTGCTCGAGCGCTGCGAAACCCGCCCGTTCAAGTGCTGCAATGAAGCCGGGAAGCTGGCTGAGCGGGATCGCGCGCACCTGTGCGAAACTGTCCCGGATCTGTTCGGGCGTGAGATCAGTTGCGACAGCCAGCACGGCGAGCCGCTCGACCGAGTGCTCCGGGTTCTCGGCGTCGAGCTTCCAGCGGCGCACATCCTCGAGAAGCCAGCCATCGGGGCGCAGATCCGCGCGCACGGCATGCAGGCGGGTGGTCAGACCCTTCTCGGCCTCGTAGACCAGAAAGGTCGCATCATGAAGGCGCGTGCCGGTTTCCTCGGCGCGCGCGGCATGTATCACGCTCTGGCCCAGCGCATCCGCCTGGCGCAGCCAGAGCCCCTCCTGCACGACTGCCGCGGCCAGCGGCCTGCCCCGCAACTCGGCCTGCGCGCGATCAGAGGCACGCGCCGAAGCCGCGGCGATCGGGTTCATCACGGCCACAAAGCCCATGCTGAACAGCAGGAAAACGATCCCGGGGACCAGCATCAGCCGTGGGAGCGACCGGCCGGCGGCGCGGACCACGACAAGTTCGGAACTGCGCGACCAGGCCAGTCCGACCCACATCGCCGAGAGCATCAGCAGAAGCGGCGCGATCTCGTAGAAGGCCTCGGGCAGGTTCAGGATCGACAGGCGCAGGATCTGGCCAAAGCCGGGCTCACGCTCGGCATGGCGGCGCAATTGCTCGACCATGTCGAGCAACAGGAGCATGCCCAGAAATACCCCGCCAACCATGGCGAAGCTGACCAGCAATCGCCGGATCACATAGCGTTCGAGGATCATGCCGGCACCATCTGCGGCACGTGCCTGCGCCGCGCACGGCTGACCCATGCCAGGATGGCAAGCACCACGACCACACCCAGCGCCACCGGCACAAAGGCGAGCCCCGCCCGGCCCGCATCGCGCATGGCAAGGCCCGAAGCGGCATTCCCGGCAATCTGGATCAGCACAAGCGCAAAGATTGCGCCCAGCACCTGCCGCCATGCGCCAAGTCGGCTGAACTGGCCAAGAAAGACCGCTGCAAACCCGATGAGCGAGGTCAGAACTGCAAGAAGTGGCTGGGCATGGCGCGACATCAGCTCGAAGCGCACCTCGGCGAGCGTGACACCCAGATCCGCGAGCGTTTGCGTATCCGGGCGGATCAACTGGCGGGTCGGCAATTCGCGCACATCCGTGCCCCGCCCTGCAGGTCCGATCAGCGCGCCCAGATCATAGGAAAGATCATCGAAAACGATAGTCGTCATCCGCCCCGTGGCACTGAGCGTCACAAGCGCCACACCGTCGAGGAGCACCAGAACCGGCCCCTGCGGCCCCGGAGCCAGCAGGGCGGCGGCGGCATTGTATTCGACACGTGTGCCATCGGTCCGGCTGTCGGCGAGAAAGACATCGACCAGCCTGCCCTCGGGCGTGATCTCGCGGACGAAGACGACGATGCCCGAGGCCGGCTCGACGAATTCGCCTGCCCGCAGGAAACGCGCAGTGATGTTCTCGGCGATCTCGACCTGCCGTTCGGCGAGTTGCGCGCGCGACATCGGCATCAGCACATGCATGAGCGCGCCCAGCATCAGCGCGACCAGCGCGCCGAAGATCGCGACGGGGCGCAGAAGCCGCAGATAGGACATGCCAGTGCCCTGCAGCACGACCATCTCGTTGTCACGCGTGAGCCGGATCGCCACATAGACCGCCGCAGCGAAGGCCGAAAGCGGCAGCACCACCCGGATCACATTCGGAAGGGTGAGCGCGGAGAGTTCCAGAAACACCCAGAAACTCTGACCGTCGCCGACTAGCGCATCGAACAGGCGCGCCGCACGGTTAACCCAGTAGACAGAAACCAAAACCAGCGTGAAGAACGCAAAAACCCCGAGAAGCTGTCCCAGAAGATATCTGTCGACCCTTCCCACGCCTTGTCATTCCTTCGTCTGTCCCCGAGCCGGAGGATAACGACGCCCATGCAGAAAGGAAAGGGACTGGACGAGGCGCGCTACATCTTGACGAGAGCCGCCTGCCCGAAGGCCGAGGCCGCGTTACGTCCAGCCCTTGCTAGCGATGCCGTGCCGCAGCGACGACCGGGCCTTGGCCTTCTTCCTGAATGAGGACGACGACGGGATCCTCGCCCTCGACCCGGACAGTTTCACGCAATGGAGAGGAGCCGTCCCATTTGCGCAGCATCTCCCAGGACGTGACGATGTTGTGATAGGTCAGGCTGCGCCCGTTGTTTTCGCCTGCGTAGATCTCGACGGTTTCCGCGTCACGGTAGCGTATCAGGAAGACGTCTGCGGCATAAGCCAGCCCGCGCGGAGCGAAGGCCTCGATCGACAGTCGGCCGTCTCCGCTTCGGCTGATCTGCAGATCGACAGTCTTCTCGGTAAAGCTGTTCATCAGGTGCTGCTGCAGCACTCCCATGACCTGCAGGCTGGAGGAGCCCTTCACCTCGTCGACGCCGCCGATCACCATTTGCGGTGTGTAGACCGAGGCGCGACCGTTGCGTCGCGCATAGGTTTTCTGGCGCGCGCTGAACTTGGCATTCCCGAAGCTGTCCGCCCACCCGATGTAGTCCCAGTAATCGACATGCAGCGCCAGCGCGATGACATCGTCCCGCTGGGCAAGGCTCTCGAGAATCCGGTCGGCAGGCGGGCAGGCGGCACAGCCCTGAGAGGTGAACAATTCAACCACGACAGTTCGGCTCTGCGCACTGGCCGGTGTCGCGGCGATGGTCATCAGCCAGGTGAGCAGGAGCAACACGGCGGGCGCCCGTGTGGTCGTCCCGACGCCACGCTCTGCAGGGCGCAGGTCGCCAGAAAGCCTGCAAGATTGCAAATTCATTTAACCGCCCTGTCGTTTTCTGACCCCGATCTAAGCATGGCGCGGAGGCGTGGCCAATCAAGGTTTTGAGAGTTCTGCTACGCGCGGCAAGAAGATCACAGGCGCGATACCTGCGAAAACTGTGCACAACGGTATACAAATTTCTGCCAAACCACTTGATCGAGCCGCGCGGATAAGGCACATGCTGTTTGCAAGACCATCCTTCTGAGCCAGCAAGGGAGAACCCGGACACATGACTATCATCGTCGGACAGGACAGCGCAGGTACTCGCAAGACCTTGACTGCCGGGGGCCAGACCATCGCCTATTATTCGATCCCGGCGGCCGAAAAAGCCGGGCTCGGCGCCTTCTCGAAACTGCCCGCCGCGCTGAAGGTGGTGCTTGAGAACATGCTCAGGTTCGAGGACGGCAAGACCGTCACAGTCGAGGACATCAAGGCCTTCGCCGAATGGGGCGAGAAGGGCGGGCGCAACCCGCGAGAGATCGCCTATCGCCCGGCCCGCGTTCTGATGCAGGATTTCACTGGCGTGCCCGCCGTGGTCGACCTCGCCGCCATGCGCGACGGGATCAAGGCGCTGGGCGGGGACGCACAGAAGATCAACCCGCTCAACCCGGTCGATCTGGTCATCGACCACTCGGTGATGATCGATGAATTCGGCAACCCGCGCGCCTTCCAGATGAATGTTGACCGCGAATACGAGCGCAACATGGAGCGCTATACCTTCCTCAAATGGGGGCAGAAGGCGTTCGACAATTTCCGCGTCGTGCCGCCCGGCACTGGCATCTGCCATCAGGTGAACCTCGAATATCTCGCTCAGACAGTCTGGACCGACACTGACCAGCATGGCGAGACGGTGGCTTATCCCGACACTCTGGTCGGCACCGACAGCCACACCACGATGGTCAACGGGCTCGCGGTTCTGGGCTGGGGCGTTGGCGGGATCGAAGCAGAGGCCGCGATGCTCGGCCAGCCCGTCTCGATGCTGATCCCCGAAGTGGTTGGCTTCAAACTCACCGGGACAATGACCGAGGGAACAACTGCAACTGACCTCGTGCTGCGCGTCGTGCAGATGCTGCGTGAGAAGGGCGTCGTGGGCAAGTTCGTGGAATTCTACGGCGAGGGGCTCGACCATCTGCCGCTTGCCGATCGTGCGACCATCGCCAACATGGCGCCCGAATACGGGGCGACCTGCGGCTTTTTCCCGATCGACCAGGAAACCCTGCGCTATCTCGAACAGACCGGACGCGACGAGAATCGCATTGCGCTGGTCGAGGCCTATGCCAAGGAAAACGGCATGTGGCGCGGGTCCGATTACGAGCCGATCTACACCGACACGCTGGAGCTTGACATGAGCACGGTCGTGCCGGCGATCTCGGGGCCCAAGCGGCCACAGGATCACACCCCGCTCACTCTGGCTGCGCAGCGTTTCATGGAAGTCGTTTCCGAATATCGTGGCGAAGACGACAGTGCCGAGAGCCGCGACATGCTGGCCGAGGCCCCTGCCCCGGACGCCGTGATCGACCCGCGCAAGAGCGCCAAGGTCGCAGGCGAGGAATATGAGTTGCGGGACGGCTCGGTGGTGATCGCCTCGATCACATCCTGCACCAACACCTCGAACCCTTATGTGATGATCGGCGCAGGGCTCGTGGCGCGCAAGGCCCGCGAACTCGGGCTGAACCGCAAGCCCTGGGTCAAGACTTCGCTGGCCCCGGGCTCTCAGGTCGTCTCGCACTATCTCGAAGCGGCCGGGCTGCAGGAAGACCTCGACGCGATCGGCTTCAATCTGGTGGGCTATGGCTGCACCACCTGCATCGGCAACTCGGGGCCCCTGCAGGAAGAGATCTCCAAGGCGATCAACGACAATGATCTGATTGCGACGTCGGTGCTCTCGGGCAACCGCAATTTCGAGGGTCGGATCTCGCCTGACGTGCGCGCGAACTATCTGGCCTCGCCGCCGCTGGTGGTGGCCTATGCGCTGGCCGGGGACATGAATATCGACATCACCTCGGATCCGATCGCGCAGACACCGGACGGCAAGAATGTCTACCTCAAGGATATCTGGCCGAGCCAGAAAGAAATCGCGGAACTGGTCGAGCGCACGGTGACGCGCGAGGCCTTCCAGTCGAAATATGCCGATGTCTTCAAGGGCGACGAGAAATGGCAGGGCGTCGAGACACCTGATTCCGAGACGTATGACTGGCCGCCCTCCTCGACCTATATCCAGAACCCGCCCTATTTCCGGGACATGGGCCATGAGGCGGGCAGCATTTCGAACCTCAAGGGCGCGCGAATTCTCGCGATCCTGGGCGACATGATCACGACCGATCACATCAGCCCCGCAGGCAGTTTCAAGCAGACCACGCCCGCGGGTGCCTACCTGACCGAGCGACAGGTTCCGGTGCGCGAGTTCAACTCATACGGGTCGCGGCGTGGTAATCACGAGGTCATGATGCGCGGCACTTTCGCCAATATCCGCATCCGCAACGAAATGCTCGACGGTGTCGAGGGAGGCTATACGAAGGGCCCCGATGGCGCGCAGGCGTCGATCTTCGATGCCGCCATGGCCTACCAGCAGGACGATACCCCGCTGGTAGTGATCGGTGGCAAGGAATACGGGGCGGGGTCGAGCCGCGACTGGGCAGCAAAGGGCACGAGCCTTCTCGGTGTCAATGCCGTGATCGCCGAAAGCTTCGAGCGCATTCACCGCTCGAACCTTGTGGGGATGGGTGTCATCCCGTTCGAGTTCACCGGTGACGACAGCCGCAGGACGCTTGGGCTAACAGGCGATGAGACCATCTCGATCACAGGACTCGAGGGTGATCTCAAACCCCTCTCCGAGGTGCCCTGCACGATCTCCTATCCCGATGGGACCGAGAAGACGATCACGCTCAAATGCCGGATCGACACGGCGATCGAACGCGAATATGTCGAGCATGGCGGGGTGCTGCACTACGTGCTGCGTGATCTGGCCGGCGCGGCGTAAGCCGACGGGCGTCTCTTTCTTGCGGGGGTAATGGCGCCTCTGCAGATCACTCTCTCACCTCGGGCTCGAGGGCTTAGACCGCGGCTGTTTCGGCCGCGGTTGCTCGCTCTCGCCAACCCGCTCTGACGCAGAGGGCCGCCCCACACACAAACGCGTCAGCATGTTATCGGGGAAGAGTTGACGTCGGAAGTCCGCGTGATAATGCGGATCAAAAGGGAACCGCGCGCACATGACGATCCGCTTCATCGCCCTGGGCTTTCTCGGCCTCACATTGGCATTCATTGTGCTGATGGCGTCAGTGAGTTTTTTTGTGCGCGAACCGCTGCCGATCATCGGGGCAAATCAGACGCTTCTCCTTCACACGGTCGAGATCTCACCGCAAATTCGTTCATCGGTGGCGATCGATGGCGCCTATCGTGTCGAACTCACGATCGAGCACGCCCCCGAGCAATCGCCTGAAATCGTGCTGCGCCCGGTGAATGGGCACCCGATCACGCTCGACAGCGGAACCGACAGTACGGGTGCGTGGTCGGGCAATGGCCAGATGACGCGCCCCGGCAGGTGGGAGCTAGTGCTCAGCGACGGGATGACGCGCGAGGCGTTGCCCTTCATCGTGCGCGAGTAACGCAGCGCAGCCAGCTCAGACTTCGCGGCGCTGGACCAGCCCGACAATCTCATGTGTCTGCGCGAGGATCGGTGCGGCGATGGCGCGCGCCCGGGCAGCACCGTCGGCGAGGATGCGGTCGATCTCGTCCACATCCTGCATCAGCCGCGTCATTTCGGTATTGATCGGCGCGAGCCGCGCCACGGCCAGATCTGCAAGCGCGGGCTTGAAGGTCCCAAAACCCTGACCCGCGAATTGCGCGAGCACATCGGCCGGGCTGCACCCGGCGAGGCCTGCGTAAATGTTCACGAGATTGCGCGCCTCCGCCCGCTCTGTCAGCGCGTCGAGCGTATCCGGCAGCGGCTCCGGATCCGTGCGTGCCTTGCGGATCTTGTTCGAGATTGCGTCGGCATCATCGGTCAAGTTGATCCGCGACATGTCGGAAGGGTCCGATTTTGACATTTTCTTCGTCCCGTCGCGCAGGGACATGACGCGCGTCGCAGCGCCTTCGATGACCGGTTCGACCACGGGGAAGAACTCCACCTCGTAATCATGGTTGAACTTGATCGCGATATCGCGCGTCAGCTCCAGATGCTGCTTCTGATCCTCGCCAACTGGCACGTGGGTTGCGTGATAGGCAAGGATATCGGCCGCCATGAGGGCAGGATAGGCAAAGAGCCCGACGCTCGCGTTCTCGCGGTTCTTGCCCGCCTTGTCCTTGAACTGGGTCATCCGGCTCAGCCAGCCCATCCGCGCGACGCAGTTGAAGATCCAGGCGAGCTCGGCATGGGCGGGCACTTGGCTCTGGTTGAAGAGTATCGATCGCTGCGGGTCGATCCCGGCAGCGATGAACCCCGCCGCCAGTTCGCGCGTCGCGTGGCGTAGCTTGGCAGGGTCTTGCCAGATTGTGATCGCATGCAGATCGACAAGGCAATAGATCGTCTCGGTCCCGTCATCCTGCGTGGTCACGAACCGCTGCAATGCGCCCAGGTAGTTGCCGAGTGTCAGCCCACCCGATGGCTGGATGCCCGAGAAGACACGCGTGCGGAAGGGGTCGGACATGAAAGGGCTCCGTGGGTGGAAAACAGGCTCGCGCTGCATTAGCCTCGGGGCAGGACAAGGTCAACCAAGGCACTGGCACATGGCTTCCGATCCCCCGGCACCCGCCGCCCTCAGCCCCCTGCCCTGGGCGGTCTGGACGCTGATCATCGCGCTTGCCGGTATCGAACTGGTCCTCTGGGTCGGGGCACAGGGGCTGATTGCTCAGGCCGGGAGTGCGGGATGGCGCGCGCAGGCCTGGGCGGCCTTTGCCGTCAGCGCCGATCTGCAGGGCTGGATGATCGAGACCCGCCAGACGCCACCGCGCGATCTGCTGCGCTATCTGGGCTACGGGTTTGTCCAGTTCGGGCCGCTGCATGTGCTTCTGATCGTCGCGCTCACAGCGGGCCTGGGCAAATTCTGCGCCGAGTGCCTGGGGTCGTGGCGGCTCCTGCTTCTTGTCGCCCTGGCGCAGGCCGCTGGCGGGGTGAGTTTCGGCCTTTTCGCCGAGAGCGGGGCATGGCTCATCGGGGGGCATCCGCTTGTTTTCGCCCTTGCGGGCT
>SLKB01000199.1 GCA_007134805.1 Paracoccaceae bacterium | reverse complement strand
GTATCGACGGCGATGCCGATATGGACATAATCCTTCAACACCAGTGCCTTGCCATCAGCCGAGAGCGAGGCGTTGAAGCGCGGAAAGTCGCGCAGGCAGCGCGCGAGTGCCATGACATGAAATGCGAGCGCAGTCAGTTTGATACCACGCGCTAGCGCGTCCGCGCGCCAGGCCTTGCGCAAACCCTCGATGGCCGAGAGATCGGCGCGGTCGTGATGGGTGACTTGCGGGATCAGCGCATTTGCCGCGCCGAGGTTGCGTGCGGCGACTTGGGCAAAGCGGCTCATGGGTTCATGGGTGACCGGCCCATGGGCGCTGTGGTCCACATCCCAGTAGCTGGTGTCGCCGGTGTGCGCGACAGGCGCGGCTGCGCCCAGGTCTTCCGGCCCGAGGGTGGTGCGGCCCAGTTCGCGCGCACGGGCCTCGATATCGACGCCCTTTTGCAGGGCCTTTCTGCGGGTGCTGGGGCTTGCGATGACGTCTGACATGTCTGCTCCCTTACCAGCTGGCCGAGATATATTGCGTTTCCATGAACTCGAGCATCCCCTCATGCCCGCCTTCGCGGCCCAGCCCCGATTGCTTGGTGCCGCCAAAGGGGGCGGCCGGGTCACTGACAAGGCCACGGTTCAGACCGACCATCCCGTATTCCAGCTGCTCGCAAACCTGCAAGCCGCGCTTGAAATCGCCGGAGAAGACATAGGCGACCAGCCCGTATTCCGTGTCATTGGCACGGCGGATGACGTCGTGCTGATCGCTGAAGGTCTGGATCGCGGCCACCGGGCCAAAGATTTCATCATGCACGCAATCGGCAGTCTCTGGCACATTCGACAGCACAGTGGGTGGGTAGAAATAGCCCTTGCCCTCGGGGATGATGCCGCCGCATTCGAGTTTCGCGCCCTTGGCGATGGCATCGGCGACGAACTCGGCTACCTTGTCGCGGGTGGACGCATTGACCAGCGGGCCGACATCCACGCTCGGGTCAGTGCCGTCGCCAAGTTTCAGCGCGGACATGGCCGCGCTCAAGCGGCGGGTGAATTCGGGCGCGATTCCCTCATGCACATAGATGCGGTTGGCGGCCGTGCAGGCCTCGCCCAGATTGCGCATCTTCGCCAGCATCGTGCCTTTGATCGCCTCTTCCATATCGACATCGTCGAACACGATCACGGGCGCATTGCCGCCCAGTTCCATCGCCGGCTTCAGCACCTGATCAGCGGCCCCTTTCAACAGCGTGCGCCCCACCCCGGTCGAGCCAGTGAAACTGACCACCCGCACGCGCGGGTCATGCAGCATGTGATCGACCAGCCTGCCCGCCCGGCGTGAGGGCAGCACATTCACGAGCCCTGGCGGCACACCCGCTTCTTCCAGAAGTGGCATCAGCGCGAGCATGGTCAGCGGCGTTTCCGAGGCGGGCTTGATGATGACGCCGCAACCAGCGGCGAGCGCGGGCGCGATCTTGCGCGTGCCCATGGCCGCCGGATAGTTCCAGGGCGTGATCAGCACGGCGAGGCCCGCAGGCTTGTGCTGCACGATGATCCTGGCGCCAGAGCTTGGCGCATGGGTGATCAGCCCGTCGGCGCGCACAGCCTCTTCGGCAAACCAGCGGAAGAATTCGGCGGCGTAGGTGGCCTCGCCCATCGCGTCGGAGCGGGCCTTGCCGTTTTCCAGCGTGATCAGCCGCGCGAAAGGCTCCAGCTGCGCGGTCATCAATTCCCATGCCTTGCGCAAGACCTCGGAGCGCGCGCGGGGGGTGCGTGCGGCCCAGTCGGCCATTGCGGCCTCGGCGGCATCGAGCGCGGCATCGGCGTCGCTGATCTCGGCAGAGGCGACCGAAGCCAGGACCTCTTCGGTGGCAGGGTTGATCACGTCAAAGCGCTCTTGCGTCTTGCGCCATGTGCCGTTGATGTAGAGATCGGTGCAGTCCATGAAAGCCTCGCAGGGTCAGAGCAGGTGGCGCAGCGGATCGTGCATGCGGCCTGCGAATTCGGAAAGAAGGGCGATCGCGCGCTCGGGGGTCAGTTGCGCGGGGCTGCATTCCAGCACCAGCGACAGGCCTTCACCGGACTGCATCAGCGTCAGGACGGGGCGCTCCTCCGCGCCCATGCTGACCGCGTGCAGTCGCGTCGCGCGCAGATCGCGCAGCAGCAGATCTGGGGCGGTCTCGGCCTCGGTCACAGCAGACAGCCTGCGGCCCTGCGGCACTGTGAAGCTGCGTCTTGTGCCGAACCGCTCCACCGCGACTGTGACGGACCCGCCCATGCTGGCGCCAGCCAGCCCGGCCAGAAGCGCATCGGCGTCTTTCAGGCCATGCGCATCGCCAGCCTCGACGGTAAAAGGGCCAAAGCCGTCCTGCGTGCAAGCGGCTTCCAGCCGCAGGACCTGCACCGCTGCGCCAGCCTCGAGCGCTTGACTGTCGGCGGGCAGGTTCTGCAGAACCTCTAGATCGCGCATGTGATAGGGCTGCGGATGGCCCGCCTGCACCAGGCGCGCCAGATCAAGCCCTTTTTCAGCAGCCACGCGGCGCAGCTTGGGAGAGGCAAGGACACGGTCCGAGGCCGAGGACGCGACAGTTGGTGTCGTGGGCCTGGGCTTTGGTGCGGGGGGGGCTGGCGCGGCCTCCGGTTCCGGGGTCTTCGGGGCTTTGGGCGCGGGCGCGCTTTCGGCCAGCCCGCGCGCCACGGGGCTTTCGAGCTTCTCAGTCGAGATCACCGCCACCGCCTGGCCGACAGGCACCTCATCCCCTGCCTGGGCCAGCGTCGCGGCCAGATAGCCACTTGCACCGGCGGGCACTTCCATGGTGGCCTTGTCGGTTTCGACCTCGAACAGAGGCTCATCAGCGCTTACCTGCGCGCCGAGATCCACGAGCCAGCCGACCAGCACGCCGCTATCCTGCGCCATCCCCAGTTGCGGCATGGTGATCTGGCGGCCTTCGGGCAGCGCATCAGCGTTATCCGCCTGCGCTGCGGGCGCAGGGGCGCCATCCTCGGCACTGTCAGAGATCCGCGCAATGACCTGTCCGACCGGCACATCCTCGCCTGCGTCTGCGGTCACATGGGTCAGGAAGCCGCTCGCCTGTGCCTCGACCTCCATCGTGGCCTTGTCGGTTTCGACCTCGAACAGCGCGTCGCCCTTGGCCACTGCATCGCCCGGTGCCTTCAGCCAGGACACGATCTTGCCCGCATCCTGTGCCATACCCAGTTGGGGCATTGTCACGTCATGCGGCATGGATCAGTTCCCCTGCGCAGAGCTTGCGGGCACTCGCGGCGACCCCTTCAGGTGTGGGTACGGTCAGGTCTTCCAGCGCGGGGCTGAAGGGGATCGGAACATCCATCGCCCCCATGCGCAGTACGGGCGCGTCCAAATGGTAGAAGGCTTTCTCATTCAGCCGGCTGGCGATTTCAGCGGTCACACCGTAGCTTTGATGGCCTTCGTCGATGACTATCGCGCGACTGGTCTTCTTCACGCTGGCCAGCAATGTTGCCTCGTCCAGCGGAACGATCGTGCGCGGGTCGATCACTTCGGCGCTGATGCCCTCGGCGGCGAGGATTTCCGCCGCCTTCTCGGCCACCTGCACCATGGAGGATGTACCGATCAAGGTAATGTCGCGCCCTTCGCGCTTCACATTCGCCACGCCGAAAGGGATCAGATATTCCTTTTCGGGCACTGGTGCCTTGTCCTGATACATCAGCTTGTCTTCGAAGATCACCACCGGGTTGTTGTCGCGGATGGCGGTCTTCATCAGCCCCTTGGCCTCATAGGCCGAAGAGGGCATCGCCACTTTCAGCCCCGGAATATGCGCCACCAGCGCCTGCAGCGACTGGCTGTGCTGCG
>SLKB01000201.1 GCA_007134805.1 Paracoccaceae bacterium | reverse complement strand
GACCCGGAGTTGTCGGTCGTCAACATGCTTGAGACCGCGGATCACGCCGTGCCGATGGGCTGGACGACGGCCGTCGATTACGGGCTCGGCGCGCTTGCCCGGATCGAGGCGAGCAAGGTCTCGATATCTGCCGAACATATCGAGATCACCGGCCTTGCCAACAGCGTGCGCGAACGCGACGAAGTGCGCGACCATCTGATCCGCAACCGCCCGCGCGGGCTGATCTCGACTGTCGAGATTTCGGCGCCGCGCCCGGTGATCACGCCGTTCACGCTGCGCTTTGTCAAGGATGAGGAAGGGGCACGCTTCGATGCCTGCGCGGCCGACACCCAGGATGCGCGCGCGGCGATCCTCGCGGCGGCGCGCCGGGCGGGGGCGACAGGCATGATGGAATGCACGCTCGGGCTCGGCAGTCCGACCCCGCGCTGGCAGCAAGCCGCGACCGAGGCGATCGGCGCGCTGGCGCAGCTCGACACGGGCAATGTGACGATTTCAGACATCGAAGTCAGCCTGGTGGCGCCGCACGCCGTGCCGGGCTCGCTCTTCGACCGGGTGGTGGGAGAGCTGGAAAACCGCCTGCCCGAGGTGTTCTCCTTGACCGCGTTGCGCCTGCCGCCAGAGGTCGATGAAGACGGCCGCCCCGATGAGGCGATCGAATTCATCGCGGCCCGCTCGACGGACGGTGCCGTGACCCTCAGCGGGCGGCTGAACGATGAGCGCGTCCGCGATGCCGTGGCAGCGCTTGCACGCGCGCAGTTCGGGGGGCCTTCGGTGATGATGAGCGCCCGGCTCGATGCCGACCTGCCGGGGGGCTGGCCCAGACGCGCGCTGCTTGCGGTCGATGCGCTGGGCTATCTCGAACATGGCCAGGTGCGGATGCGGCAGGACCGGATCGATATTCGGGGTGTCTCGGGGGATGCCGAGGCGTCAGACAAGATCTCGCGCAATCTGGGCGAACAACTGGGCGGCGCGGCTGTCTTCAACCTGAACATCAGCTATGACGAGCGCTTCGATCCGATCGCCATGATCCCGACGCCTGCCCGCTGTGAGCGCTGGATCGGAGAGATCCTGGACGAACAGCAGATCACCTTCGATCCCGGTTCCGTGGACATCAATCCCGATGCGTCCCGGGTCGTCGACCGGATCGCCAATGTTCTGCGCGATTGCGGGCGCCTGGAGATGGAGGTTGGCGGGCACACCGACAGCCAGGGCAGCCTCGAGGGCAACATGCGCCTGAGCCAGCGCCGCGCCGAGTCGGTGCTCGCCGCGCTGATGCAGCGCGGGGCACTGGTTTCGGAATTCGAGGCGCGCGGCTTCGGCCCTGAATTCCCGATCGCTGACAACTCCACGGCGGCTGGCCGCGAGGCCAATCGCCGGATCGAGATCCGCCTGATCGGCGCCTCGGCCGAGGCCGCCGAGGAAGAGCGCGCCAGCGGCACTGCGCCCGAGCCGGATGACCAGCCGATCGATGAGGCCGATCTCGAGATCGCAGTGAGTGCTGCGACCGAAGACACCCCGCGCGCGCCCGAGCGGCCCTCGCGCTGACGCCAGGAGCAGGATGCGATGAACCGCACGGAATTTGTCATTGTCACGGCGCTGGTGCTGTTCGTGGCCTTTGGGCTGGGGTGGTTCACGCATTGGTTGATCCATCGCTTCACGCGCATCCGGCAGCAGGATCTGAGCGAGCTTGACCGCATGGCGCAGGACCTGCACGAGGCCGAGCTGATTCGCGACCAGGCCATCGAATATGTCGAAACACGCGAACGTGATCTCACGACCCGGCTGAAGCAGAGCGAGGCGGAACTCGCCGCCGCGATGGAGGGGCTGCGCGAAGCCCGTGCACATGCAGAACATTTGCGTGCACAACTTGAAGGCGAGGCCCGCTGAGACCGGGGCGCGGCTCACGGCCCTGTGCGCAGAGGGAAATTTTGCCCTTGGCATGGCCGCCCCAACAGTCTAATGACCCCAGCGTCGAGAGCGCGGAGGCTGGCCTGCGCCTCTTGACGATTCGTCCGAGACGGTGGGTGATGGTTTCCATCATAAATCCTGCCTGAGACGGGACAGGAACAATTCGACGACCGGGGCATTCCTCGGGCGAGATTGGGAAAGGCCCGTTCGGACCTCAATCCAGGCATCGCGCCTGGAGCAACGAGCCGAAGGGGATACCCTTCGAAATTTGGAGAGACCCTGTGGATAGAGCCCAAAAAGAGAAAGTGGTCGAGGAACTCGGCCAGATCTTCGAAAGCTCTGGCGTGGTTGTGGTTGCACAATACGCTGGCCTCACGGTTGCCGAGATGCAGGCCCTGCGCGCACGCATGCGTGATGCGGGTGGGGCTGTACGCGTCGCCAAGAACAGGCTCGCCAAGATCGCCCTGGAAGGAAAGCCCTGCGCAAGCATTTCGGACCTTCTGACAGGCATGACCGTCCTCGCCTATTCCGAAGACCCTGTCGCCGCAGCGAAAGTGGTCGAGGATTACGCCAAGGAGAACCAGAAACTGGTTGTCATTGGTGGTGCAATGGGAACGACGGCACTTGACGCGGCCGGTGTGAAGGCTGTGGCGGCGATGCCGTCCCGCGAGGAGCTGATTGCTTCGATCGCGGGCTGTATCGGTGCCCCGGCCTCGAACATTGCCGGTGCGATTGGCGCGCCTGCTTCGAATATCGCGAGCATTCTCACCACGCTCGAGGAGCGCGAAGCGGCATAAGCAACCTTTTGGCCCGCGTGGCGTGCATGGCACCTGCGTTGGACACGTGAACCCTGATAGAATGGAACGGAACAATGGCTGATCTCAAAGCACTTGCAGAGCAAATCGTGAACCTCACGCTGCTCGAAGCTCAGGAACTGAAAACCATCCTGAAAGACGAATACGGCATCGAGCCCGCCGCGGGCGGCGCTGTCATGATGGCCGGCCCTGCCGCTGGGGATGCCGGCGCAGCGGTTGAGGAGAAGACCGAATTCGACGTCATCCTGCTGGAAGCTGGCGCGAACAAGATCTCGGTCATCAAGGAAGTCCGCGGCATCACGGGCCTTGGCCTGAAGGAAGCCAAGGACCTGGTGGAAGCCGGTGGCAAGGCCGTGAAGGAAGGCGCTCCGAAAGAGGAAGCCGAGGAAATCAAGAAAAAGCTCGAAGACGCTGGTGCAAAGGTCGAGCTGAAGTAATCCGGGCAGGGTGCGCGGCATCTTGACCCTGTGACATCGCAACTGGGGCCGGATCTGTCCGGTCCCAGTTTGTCACTGTTTCTGGACAGCGCTTTGGTTACGCCTATCTTGCCAGAGTGTTGTCCAGGGAAAGTGATCGGCTCGGGAGCGAACCTGTGGGAGGGTTCGCAGGAATAGAGCCCACACCCGTTTCGCAAGCGGCCGGCGGCTGAGGCCCGACAGCCTGCCCGCCCGCGAAGACCAGGAAAGGTGACGACGCGCATGGCTCAGTCCTATGTTGGCCAGAAACGTATCCGCAAGATGTTCGGCAAGATCCGCGAAGTTCTGGAGATGCCGAATCTGATCGAGATCCAGAAATCTTCCTATGATCTGTTCCTGCGCTCGGGCGACGCCGAGGCGCCGCTCGATGGCGAAGGGATCATGGGGGTCTTCCAGTCGGTCTTCCCGATCAAGGATTTCAACGAGACCGCGACGCTCGAGTTCGTCAAATACGATCTGGAAAAGCCGAAATACGATATCGACGAATGCATGCAGCGGGACATGACCTATGCGGGACCGCTGAAGGTGACGCTGCGGCTGATCGTGTTCGATGTCGACGAGACGACCGGTGCGAAATCGGTCAAGGACATCAAGGAGCAGGACGTGTTCATGGGTGACATGCCGCTCATGACGCCGAACGGGACATTCGTGGTCAACGGGACCGAGCGCGTGGTGGTCAGCCAGATGCACCGCTCGCCGGGGGTCTTCTTCGACCATGATCAGGGCAAGACGCACAGTTCGGGCAAACTGCTGTTCACCTGCCGGATCATCCCCTACCGCGGTTCATGGCTCGATTTCGAGTTCGACGCGAAAGACCAGGTCTTTGCGCGCATCGACCGCCGCCGCAAGCTGCCGGTGACGACGCTGCTTTATGCGCTGGGCATGGATCAGAATGCGATCATGTCGTCCTATTATGACACGGTCAGGTTCTCGCTGCGCAAGAACAAGGGCTGGGTCACCAAGTTCTTCCCCGAGCGGGTGCGCGGGACGCGCCCGGCCATGGATCTGGTTGATGCCGACACTGGCGAGGTGATCTGCAAGGCCGGCGACAAGATGACTCCGCGCGCGGTGAAGAAGCTCATCGACGAGGGCAACGTCAAGGACCTTCTGGTGCCCTTCGAGCATATCGTCGGGCGCTATGTCGCGCAGGACATCATCAATGAGGAAACCGGCGCGATCCTGGCCGAGGCCGGCGATGAGGTGACCTGGGATCTCGACAAGGATGGCGAGGTCAAGGGCGGCACGCTCAAGGCGCTCCTGGACAATGACGTGACCGAGATTGATGTCCTCGACATCGACGGTGTCAATGTCGGTCCCTATATCCGCAACACGATGGCGGCCGACAAGAACTGGAACCGCGAGACCGCGCTGATGGACATCTACCGGGTGATGCGCCCGGGCGAGCCGCCGACCGTCGACACGGCGACGGTGATGTTCAACCAGCTCTTCTTCGATTCCGAACGTTATGACCTGTCCGCCGTGGGCCGCGTAAAGATGAACATGCGTCTCCAACTGGACGCGCCCGACACGCTGCGCACCCTGCGCCCCGAAGACATCGTCGCCTGTATCCGCGGGCTGGTCGAGCTGCGCGATGGCAAGGGCGAGGTCGATGACATCGACCATCTGGGCAACCGCCGGGTGCGCTCGGTCGGCGAGTTGATGGAAAACCAGTATCGCGTCGGTCTGCTGCGCATGGAGCGTGCGATCCGCGAGCGGATGTCCTCGGTCGAGATCGATACCGTGATGCCGCAGGATCTGATCAACGCCAAGCCCGCCGCGGCCGCGGTGCGCGAATTCTTCGGCTCTTCGCAGCTTTCGCAATTCATGGACCAGACGAACCCGCTGTCAGAGGTCACGCACAAGCGCCGTCTTTCGGCGCTCGGGCCGGGCGGGCTCACACGCGAGC
This sequence comes from Paracoccaceae bacterium, assembly GCA_007134805.1. Taxonomy (GTDB): domain Bacteria; phylum Pseudomonadota; class Alphaproteobacteria; order Rhodobacterales; family Rhodobacteraceae; genus Roseinatronobacter. The sequence goes on along the minus strand of SLKB01000201.1, from coordinate 9,137 downwards.
GCGCAGGCTTCGAGGTGCGCGACGTTCACCCGACGCATTATGGCCGCATGTGCCCGATCGAGACCCCGGAGGGCCAGAATATCGGCCTGATCAACTCGCTGGCGACATTCGCTCGGGTCAACAAATACGGGTTTATCGAGACGCCCTATCGCAAGGTCGTGGGCGGTCAGGTCACTGACGAGGTGATCTATCTCTCGGCGACCGAGGAACAGCGCCACACTGTCGCGCAGGCCAACGCACAGCTCGATCCTGACGGGCGCTTCGTCAATGATCTCGTGTCGACGCGCACGGGGGGCGATTTCATGCTCAACCCGTCGGACTCGGTCGATCTGATCGACGTGTCGCCGAAGCAGCTGGTCTCGGTGGCGGCCTCGCTGATTCCGTTTCTGGAAAATGACGACGCGAACCGCGCGCTGATGGGCTCGAACATGATGCGTCAGGCAGTGCCGCTTCTGCAATCCGACGCGCCGCTTGTCGGCACGGGGATCGAGGGTGTGGTGGCGCGCGACTCGGGTGCGGCCATCATGGCGCGGCGCGCCGGTGTGATCGACCAGGTGGATGCGCAGCGGATCGTTGTGCGCGCGACCGAACTGCTCGAGCCGGGCGAGCCCGGCGTGGACATCTATCGTCTGCGCAAGTTCAAGCGGTCGAACCAGTCCTCGTGCATCAACCAGCGCCCGCTGGTGAAAGTGGGCGATCAGGTGACGCGCGGCGAGGTGATCGCCGACGGCCCCTGCACCGATATGGGCGAGCTGGCCGTGGGCCGGAACGTGGTCGTCGCCTTCATGCCGTGGAATGGCTACAACTATGAGGACTCGATCCTGATCTCGGAGCGCATCCTGAAGGATGACGTGTTCACCTCGATCCATATCGACGAATACGAGGTCGCGGCACGCGATACCAAGCTCGGGCCCGAAGAGATCACCCGCGACATCCCCAATGTCGGCGAGGAGGCTTTGCGCAACCTCGACGAGGCGGGCATCGTCTATGTCGGGGCCGAAGTGCAGGCGGGCGATATTCTGGTCGGCAAGGTGACGCCGAAGGGCGAGAGCCCGATGACGCCGGAAGAAAAGCTCTTGCGCGCGATCTTCGGCGAGAAGGCCTCGGATGTGCGCGATACGTCGCTGCGGCTGCCGCCGGGCGCTTACGGCACGATTGTCGAGGTGCGTGTCTTCAACCGGCACGGGGTCGAGAAGGATGAGCGGTCCCTGCAGATCGAGCGTGAGGAAATCGAGCGGCTGTCGCGCGACCGCGACGACGAGCTGGAGATCCTCGAGCGCAATATCTACGGGCGCCTGCAGCAACTGATCCTGGGCAAGACCGCCGTGAAGGGGCCGAAAGGCGTCAAGGCGAATTCCGAGATCAACGAGCAGTTGCTGGGCCAGCTCAGCCGCGGTCAATGGTGGCAGCTTGCGCTGGCAGACGAGGCCGAGGCGCAGGAGGTCGAGGCGTTGAATGCGCTCTATGACCAGCAAAAACGCCAGTTGCAGGCGCGCTTCGACGACAAGGTCGAAAAGGTCCGCCGTGGCGACGATCTGCCGCCGGGTGTCATGAAGATGGTCAAGGTCTTCGTGGCCGTGAAACGCAAGCTGCAGGCCGGCGACAAGATGGCAGGGCGGCACGGCAACAAGGGCGTGATCTCGAAGGTTGTGCCGCAAGAGGACATGCCGTTCCTCGCTGATGGCACGACGGTCGATCTGGTGCTGAACCCGCTCGGGGTGCCCTCGCGGATGAACGTGGGCCAGATTCTGGAAACCCATATGGGCTGGGCGCTGCGCGGTCTGGGTGTACAGATCGACGAGGCACTGCAGCACTATCGCCGGTCTGGCGACATGGCGCCCGTGCGCGAGGCGATGCGCATCGGCTATGGCGATGACTTCTATGCGGAGGTCTTCGACAGCATGGATGACGCGCATCTGGTCGAGTCGGCCTCCACGGTGACCGGCGGCGTGCCGATCGGCACACCGGTCTTCGACGGTGCCAAGGAGCCGGAAGTCAACGATGCGCTGGTGCGTGCCGGTTTTGACACCTCGGGCCAGTCGATCGTCTTCGATGGCCGCACCGGCGAGCAGTTCGCGCGGTCAGTGACAGTGGGTGTGAAATACATGCTCAAGCTGCACCATCTGGTGGACGACAAGCTGCACGCGCGCTCGACCGGGCCCTACAGCCTTGTCACGCAGCAGCCGCTCGGTGGTAAGGCGCAGTTCGGCGGCCAGCGTCTGGGCGAGATGGAGGTCTGGGCGCTCGAGGCGTATGGCGCGGCCTACACGCTGCAGGAGATGCTGACCGTCAAATCCGACGATGTGGCAGGCCGCACCAAAGTCTACGAGAGCATCGTCAAGGGTGAGGACAATTTCGAAGCGGGCGTTCCTGAATCCTTCAACGTGCTGGTGAAGGAAGTCCGTGGGCTTGGCCTCAACATGGAACTCCTGGACTCGGAGGAAGAGAGCTGATGCCGGGCGCGAGCCCCGCATCGTCCCCCTGCCTTCCCCAGAGCCTTTCAAGGATATGAGCATGAACCAGGAATTGACCACCAACCCGTTCAACCCCTTGGCCCAGACCAAGACCTTTGATCAGATCAGAGTGTCGCTGGCGAGCCCCGAGCGGATTCTCAGCTGGTCCTATGGCGAGATCAAGAAGCCCGAGACGATCAATTACCGGACGTTCAAGCCCGAACGCGACGGGTTGTTCTGCGCGCGGATTTTTGGTCCGATCAAGGATTACGAGTGTCTGTGCGGCAAGTACAAGCGCATGAAGTATCGCGGCGTCGTCTGCGAGAAATGCGGTGTCGAGGTCACATTGCAGAAGGTCCGTCGCGAGCGGATGGGCCATATCGAACTCGCCGCACCGGTCGCGCATATCTGGTTCCTGAAATCGCTTCCCAGCCGGATCGGGCTGATGCTCGACATGACGCTGCGCGATCTGGAGCGGATCCTCTATTTCGAGAACTATGTCGTCATCGAGCCGGGCCTGACCGATCTGACCTATGGTCAGTTGCTCAATGAGGAAGAGTTCCTCGACGCGCAGGATCAGTATGGCGCAGATGCCTTCACCGCCAATATCGGCGCCGAGGCGATCCGGGACATGCTGACCAATATCGACCTTGAGGACGAGGCGACACGGCTGCGTGAAGAGCTGAAGGAAGCCAAGGGCGAGTTGAAGCCCAAGAAGATCATCAAACGGCTCAAGGTGGTCGAGCATTTCCTCGAATCCGGCAACCGTCCGGAATGGATGGTGATGACTGTGCTGCCGGTGATCCCGCCCGAGTTGCGCCCGCTGGTTCCGCTCGATGGCGGCCGCTTCGCGACGTCGGATCTGAACGACCTCTATCGCCGTGTGATCAACCGTAACAATCGCCTCAAGCGGCTGATCGAACTGCGTGCGCCCGATATCATCGTGCGCAACGAGAAGCGCATGCTGCAGGAATCGGTCGATGCGCTGTTTGACAATGGCCGGCGCGGGCGTGTCATCACCGGCAACAACAAGCGGCCGCTGAAATCGCTGTCGGACATGCTGAAGGGCAAGCAGGGGCGCTTCCGGCAGAACCTGCTTGGCAAGCGCGTCGACTTCTCGGGCCGGTCGGTCATCGTGACCGGGCCGGAGTTGAAGCTGCACCAGTGCGGCTTGCCCAAGAAGATGGCGCTCGAGCTGTTCAAGCCGTTCATCTATTCGCGGCTGGAAGCCAAGGGGCTGTCGAGCACTGTCAAGCAGGCGAAGAAACTCGTTGAAAAGGAGCGCCCCGAAGTCTGGGACATCCTCGACGAGGTGATCCGCGAGCACCCGGTGCTGCTCAATCGCGCGCCGACACTGCACCGTCTGGGCATCCAGGCCTTCGAGCCGATCCTGATCGAAGGCAAGGCGATCCAGCTGCATCCGCTCGTCTGTTCGGCCTTCAACGCCGATTTCGACGGTGACCAGATGGCCGTGCACGTGCCGCTCAGCCTGGAAGCGCAGCTTGAAGCGCGCGTGTTGATGATGTCCACCAACAACGTGCTCTCGCCCGCGAATGGCTCGCCGATCATCGTGCCGTCGCAGGACATGGTCCTGGGGCTCTACTACACCTCGATGATGCGCGAGGGCATGAAGGGCGAAGGCATGATCTTCGCCTCGATCGATGAGGTCGAGCATGCGATGGCATCGGGGGATGTGCATCTGCACGCCAAGATCCAGTGCCGGATCAAGCAGATCGACGAGGATGGCGTGGAAGTCCTGCGCCGGTACGAGACCACCCCGGGCCGCTTGCGGCTTGGCGGGCTTCTGCCGCTCAACGCGAAAGCACCTTTCGATCTGGTCAATCGTCTTCTGCGCAAGAAGGACGTCCAGAACGTGATCGACAATGTCTACCGCTATTGCGGACAGAAGGAGTCGGTCATCTTCTGCGACCAGATCATGAGCCTCGGCTTCCGCGAGGCGTTCCGCGCCGGGATTTCCTTCGGCAAGGACGACATGCTGATCCCGGATCAGAAATGGGGCCTCGTCAACGAGACGCGCGATCAGGTCAAGGAGTTCGAGCAGCAGTATCTCGACGGCCTGATCACGCAGGGCGAGAAATACAACAAGGTCGTTGATGCCTGGTCGAAATGCTCGGACGCTGTGGCGAACGCCATGATGGGCGAGATCTCGGCCGTGCGCCGCGACGAGGAAGGTCGTGAACTTGAGCCGAACTCGGTCTACATGATGTCGCATTCGGGCGCGCGGGGCTCTCCTGCGCAGATGAAGCAGCTCGGCGGTATGCGCGGCCTGATGGCCAAGCCCTCGGGCGAGATCATCGAGACGCCGATCATCTCGAACTTCAAGGAAGGTCTGACCGTTCTTGAATATTTCAACTCGACCCATGGCGCGCGGAAAGGTCTGGCCGACACGGCGCTGAAAACCGCCAACTCGGGCTATCTGACCCGCCGTCTCGTCGATGTCGCGCAGGATTGCATCGTGCGGATCGACGATTGCGGCACGGATCGGTCGATCACTGCGCAGGCCGCGGTCAATGATGGCGAGGTCGTGGCCTCGCTCTCGGAACGCATCCTGGGGCGCGTGATCGCCGAGGATGTGGTCAACCCGGCCACCGGGGATCTGATCATCGCGCGCAACACGCTGGTCGATGAACGCGACGCCGATGCCATCGAGGGCGCAGGCATTGCGACGGTCAAGATCCGCTCGCCGCTGACCTGCGAGGCGGAAGAAGGCGTCTGCGCGAAATGCTACGGGCGCGATCTCGCGCGCGGGACGATCGTGAACAAGGGCGAAGCGGTGGGTATCATCGCAGCGCAATCCATCGGCGAGCCGGGCACGCAGCTGACCATGCGGACCTTCCATATCGGCGGGATCGCGCAAGGGGGCAGCCAGTCCTTCCAGGAAGCTAGTGCGGCGGGCCGGATCGAACTGCGCAATGCGCAGACGATCGCGAACGCGGCAGGCGAGGCGATCGTCACCGGCCGGTCGATGCAGATCGTGGTCATCGACGAGAACAATGTCGAGCGCGCGAGCTTCAAGCCAGGCTATGGCTCGAAGCTGTTTGTCGAGGAGGGCCAGCAGATCGAGCGGGGCACCAAGCTTTTCGAGTGGGACCCCTATACGCTGCCGATCGTCGCCGAGACCTCGGGGCGCGTGCGGTTTGTCGATCTGATCGCGGGCCTGTCGGTGCGCGATGAAACCGATGAGGCCACGGGCATGTCACAGAAGATCGTGACGGACTGGCGCTCGGTGCCGAAAGGGGGCGACCTGAAGCCCGAAATCATCCTGATGGAGGCCGAGACCGGCGAGCCCGTGCGCAATGATGCAGGCAATCCGGTGACCTATCCGATGTCGGTGGATGCCATTCTCTCGGTCGAGGACGGGCAGGACGTCCAGGCTGGTGACGTCGTGGCCCGGATCCCGCGCGAGGGGGCGAAGACCAAGGACATCACCGGTGGTCTGCCGCGGGTGGCGGAACTGTTCGAGGCGCGCCGCCCCAAGGATCATGCGATCATCTGCGAAATCGATGGGCATGTGCGCTTCGGGAAGGACTACAAGAACAAGCGCCGCATCACCATTGAGCCGACCGACGACTCGCTGGAGCCCGCCGAGTATCTGGTCCCCAAAGGCAAGCACATCCCTGTGCAAGAGGGCGATTTCGTCCAGCGCGGCGACTACATCATGGACGGCAATCCTGCTCCGCATGACATCCTGCGCATCCTCGGTATCGAGGCCTTGGCCAACTACCTGATCGACGAGGTGCAGGATGTCTATCGCCTGCAGGGCGTGAAGATCAACGACAAGCATATCGAGGTGATCGTGCGGCAGATGCTGCAGAAATGGGAGATCCTCGACAGTGGCGAGACCACGCTGCTGAAGGGCGAGCATGTCGACAAGGCCGAGTTCGACGAGATGAACGACAAGGCCCTCGCACAGGGGCTGGAACCCGCCAAGGGCGAGCCGATCCTGCTCGGGATCACCAAGGCCTCGCTGCAGACGCGCAGCTTCATCTCGGCGGCGTCCTTCCAGGAGACGACGCGCGTGCTGACCGAAGCCTCGGTCCAGGGCAAGCGCGATCATCTGGTGGGGCTCAAGGAAAACGTCATTGTCGGCCGGTTGATCCCCGCGGGCACAGGTGGCGTGATCAGCCGGGTGCGGCACATCGCGGCAGAACGGGACCGCAAGGTTCTCGACGCCCGGCGCGCCGAGGCCGAAGCTGCCGCCGCACTCGCCCCGCCCGAGCCCGCCCAGCCCTCCGAGGCGGATCTGGTCTTCGGCAAACGCGGCGAGTAACGCGCCCTGCACACGGCAAGAGTGCCAGCCTCCGCAACGCGGTCTGCGTTGCGGAGGTTTTTTCTTGCGCCCGCGGCAAGGGACCCGGATCGTGATCCACAAGATGGCGCTTGCTGTTGACAACCCCCGCGACTCCCCATATACGCGCCGCAATCTGGCACTCGGGTGGGCAATATCCGACAGTCCAGGTCTCAGATTTGTAGCGGTCAAGATCCGGGCCAAGAGCTCCGATCCTCTGAATATCCACCGCGGCGCCCCGCCATTGGGACGCAAGCGGTTTTGTGCGTTCTGCCGTGATCGGTGTGGGCGCAATCTAGAGCGGCGCGACGCGCGCCGATGTAAAACGGGTTGAAACGGGAAGAACCGGAATGCCAACGATCCAGCAGCTGATCCGCAAACCGCGGCAGCCAAAAGTCAAGCGCTCGAAGTCGATGCATCTGGAGCAGTGTCCCCAGAAGCGCGGCGTGTGCACGCGCGTCTACACCACCACGCCGAAGAAGCCGAACTCGGCCATGCGGAAGGTCGCCAAGGTGCGGCTGACCAATGGCTACGAGGTGATCAGCTACATCCCCGGCGAAAAGCACAACCTGCAAGAACACTCGGTCGTGCTGATCCGGGGTGGACGGGTGAAGGACCTTCCGGGTGTGCGGTATCACATCCTGCGCGGCGTGCTTGACACCCAGGGTGTCAAGGACCGCAAGCAGCGCCGGTCGAAATACGGCGCGAAGCGTCCGAAGTAAGGAGAGCCCCAGATGTCTCGACGTCACGCTGCTGAAAAGCGCGAAATCCTGCCTGACGCCAAGTTCGGCGATAAGGTCCTGACGAAATTCATGAACAACCTGATGGTTGATGGCAAGAAATCGGTCGCCGAGTCGATCGTCTACAACGCGATGGACCGTGTTGAGACCAAGCTCAAGCGCGCGCCCATCGAAGTGTTCCATGAGGCTCTCGACAATATCAAACCGTCGGTCGAGGTCCGCTCGCGGCGTGTGGGCGGGGCGACCTACCAGGTGCCCGTCGAAGTGCGCCCCATTCGCCGCGAGGCGCTGGCGATCCGCTGGCTGATCAAGGCCGCGCGCGCGCGCAACGAGCACACGATGGAAGAGCGTCTGGCCGGCGAGCTGGTCGACGCGGTCAATTCGCGCGGGTCTGCCGTCAAGAAGCGCGAAGATACACACAAGATGGCCGATGCGAACAAGGCGTTCAGCCACTATCGCTGGTAACGTCGAAGACACACTGCAAGCCTGAGGATTTAACCATGGCACGCGAATACCCCCTTGATCGCTATCGCAATTTCGGGATCATGGCGCATATCGACGCTGGCAAGACCACGACGACAGAGCGCATCCTGTTCTATACCGGCAAGTCGCACAAGATCGGCGAAGTCCATGATGGCGCGGCCACCATGGACTGGATGGAGCAGGAACAGGAGCGTGGCATCACGATCACCTCGGCTGCGACCACGACGTTCTGGGAAAAGACGATGGACGGCACCACCCCGATGGGTGAGAAGCACCGTTTCAACATCATCGACACGCCCGGCCACGTGGATTTCACCATCGAGGTCGAACGTTCGCTGGCCGTGCTCGATGGCGCGATCTGTCTGCTCGACGGCAATGCCGGGGTCGAGCCGCAGACCGAGACTGTCTGGCGTCAGGCTGACCGCTACAAGGTGCCGCGGATCGTGTTCGTCAACAAGATGGACAAGATCGGCGCAGATTTCTTCAACTGCCTGAAGATGATCAAGGACCGCACGGGGGCGACTCCGCTGGCAGTCCAGCTGCCCATCGGGGCAGAGGACCTGCTCGAAGGCATCATCGACCTGATCGAGATGGAAGAATGGACCTGGAAGGGCGAGGATCTGGGCGCAAGCTGGACCCGCCAGCCGATCCGGGACGAGCTGAAGGACCAGGCCGAAGAATGGCGCAACACCATGATCGAGCTTGTCGTCGAACAGGACGATGATGTCATGGAGGCCTATCTCGAAGGCAACGAACCCGACAGCGCCACCCTGCGCCGCCTGATCCGCAAGGGAACGCTCGCCCTCGATTTCGTGCCGGTCTGCACGGGCTCGGCCTTCAAGAACAAGGGCGTCCAGCCGCTGCTGAACGCTGTGATCGATTATCTGCCCAGCCCGCTCGACGTGCCCGCCTATATGGGTTTTGATCCCAAGGACGAGACCGAGACCCGCAACATCTCGCGCTCGGCCAAGGACGCCGATCCCTTCGCGGCGCTTGCGTTCAAGATCATGAACGACCCGTTCGTGGGCTCGCTGACCTTCACCCGGATCTATTCGGGCATCATGTCCAAGGGCGATGCGATCCTGAACTCGACCAAGGGCAAGAAGGAACGCGTCGGGCGCATGATGATGATGCACTCGAATGCGCGCGAGG
>SLKB01000239.1 GCA_007134805.1 Paracoccaceae bacterium | reverse complement strand
CCTTCAACGCCAAAGACTGCTCCGCCCATGCCGAAACGATAACCGGCAAAGAGATTGCCGGCCAGCCCGTCGCCATTGTCCGAGCCCCGGATATTCATGCGCCCGTAAGACAGGCCTGCGCCCGCATAAGCACCGTCCCAGTTGAACCGAGGTGCGGGAGCTTCAGCTGCGGCTGGTACAGGCGGCTCGATCACAGTCGGTTCCATCTTGGACATCGTAGGGCTGCCGGCAATACCAGCGCTCGCGATCAATGCTGTCCCCATGGTGAGGCCGAGCAATCTTCCAATTCTATGAGCCATGTCTCGTTCCTTCTTTAGATAAAACTCTATCGCGGGCTACCGCCGCATGGTTTTGCACATAACGTCTTAATAACAGGACTGCCAGAAGTTGGTTCCCGACGATTTCGTGATCACCGCACATTTGGGCGGGTTTATGCTGCATGTGCAACGATGCGATCGCCCGCTCACCCTGATCAGTTCAGTCGGGGAGCGAGGCTGCGCTACATGCCCTCACCGAAACGATCCTCGATCAGTTTTGTCAAGGCGCCGGCCAGTTCCTGCGACTGCGGCCCGTAAATTTGAACGCGAATGGAACTGCCACGCGACGCCGCGAGCATCAGAAGTCCCATGATCGAATCGCCTGGCACGTTCATGCCATCCTTCATGACCTCGACAGTTGCGTCATGCGCTTCGACCAGTTCGACGAACTTGGCCGAAGCCCGGGCATGAAGCCCCTTCTCGTTGATGATCTCCAGATCCAGCTCGATCATGCAGACACGCTCCTCCTGTCCACCCTGACTCTTCCCGCCTCGCCTGTCATTGGCCGACTTCGATCGAATTGATGTATTTCCGCCCAGCCTCGAGCGCGACTGTAGTCGCACCTTGCAGGCTCATGTTGCGCGACTTGGCAAGCTTGATCAGCATCGGCAGGTTCGCACCATAGAGGATCCGTCGCCCCGGGCTGGAACAGGCCGGCAAGGACAAGTTCGAGGGCGAGCCACCAAACATATCCGTCACAACCACGACCCCGCTGCCGTCATCGACAGTGTCCGCGGCGTCTGAAATCTCACGCTGTTTGTGTAGACGGTCGTGATCGTATTCGATCGAGATTGCGACGATCCCGTCCTGCTTGCCGATCACATGCTCTATCGCCGCGAGATATTCGCGCGCGAGCCCTCCATGAGCGACGATCACGATCCCGATCACGTGCCGACCTTATTCTTCTTTTGCCACACCACGATGCGCAGCGACGCGTTCAAGTTCTCTGTGTCGTTTAGACACCTGCCACCCGGCCTGTGCAAGGGCCTTTGCCAGCTTTTCGGTGATTGCCACCGATCTGTGTTGCCCCCCCGTACAGCCAAAACTGATGACAAGTTGAGTTTTCCCTTCTTCCGAGAATTCAGGTAACAAGGATACAACCAGATCATGAACACTTCGAAAAAACGGGGCAAAGCGCGGATCCGCCTCGACGTAATCGGCCACGGGCCCGTCACGTCCATCCTGCGCGCGTAGGTTCGGCTCCCAGTGGGGGTTCTTCAGGAACCGGCAATCGAAGACCATGTCGACCCCTGCCGGGATGCCGCGCTTGTAAGAGAAGGATTGGATCTGCAGGCTCATGCGGTCGCTGCCCTGTGCCGCGAAACGGCGCTGCATTTCGGCGCGCAACTCGTGAGGGGTGAGGCCGTCGGTCTCGATGAGCACATCCGCGCGCAGCCGGACCGGACGGAGCAGCCGCGCCTCAAGCTCGATCCCGTCGCGCGCGGGCTGGTCCGGGCTGAGCGGGTGGCGACGACGGGTTTCCGAATAGCGCCGGATCAGGGTCTTTTCGCTGCAATCGAGATACACAAGGTCGAAATCGAGGCCCGGCATGGCGGCCAACCGCTCGACCAGATGCAACAGCGCATTGACCGAGAAATCGCGATTGCGCGGATCGAGCACGAGCGCGAGCGGGCGGTCAAGCTTCCCCTGCACCAGCCGCGGCACGAGCGAAAAGGGCATGTTGTCGATGGCCTCGAAGCCGACATCCTCGAGCGCCCGCAGCGCAGTGCTGCGCCCTGCCCCGGAGGGACCGGTCAGCAGCAAAAGTCGGCCCTGCACGGGGTTGTCGATCAAGGGATCCATCATTCCGTCCTCTCTTGTCGCGCGACGGTGTCCGGCATGCGAAGATATTGCATCAGGCCCGCTGCGAAAGCCCTGCTCGAGCATCTGCGCAGCAACGGGATTGCGTGACGCATGATCTCTCGTTGGCGCGCAGGTGGCAGGCGCTCGGTCTCGGCCTGGTCGAGATCGACAACAAGCCGAAGCCGCGCCTGCGCGACATAGTCGACCTGAAGAAGACCCATGCCTCGGATCTCGATCAGCCCGGCAATCGTGTTCGGTGCTTCCAGCAGGACCGCGCCGTTCGCGGCGATCAGACGCGTCTGGTCATCGGCCACGAGCCTTGCGCCAAGGCCGATCATCTCCATCGCAAGTTCCGATTTCCCGGCGCCGGAGCGTCCCAGGATCAGCGCACCCTGCCAACCCGAGGTGGTTGCCACGGCCACCGAAGAGCCGTGCACAAGTTGGCTGCCACCGCCCGGATCTGGCGCCACGATCACAATGGCAGGCCGACCACAAAACGGGCCCCGAGTGGCGGGCTGTCCGGTTCCGCGTCAGAGGCACGTATATTCTCCGCCCAGATCACGCCCTGATGCGCCTCGATGATCTGTTTCGAGATCGCAAGCCCGAGGCCCGAGTGATTGCCGAATTGCTGCGCCGGCCGCTCGGAATAGAAGCGCTTGAAGACTTTCTTCAGCGCATTGTCAGGAATGCCGGGGCCGGTATCCTCGACGACGACCAACACTCGGTCATGACGCTGGCGCGCCCAGACCCGCACGGCATCACCGCTGTCGCAGAATGAAATCGCGTTGCTGATGAGATTGACAAAAACCTGCGCCAGCCGGCCCTCGAGCCCTGTCACTCGAATTGGCTGCGCGGGCAGCGCCTTGATGAAATCGATGCCCTTTTCCGAGGCTTCGCGCGAGAGATGTTCGCACAGATTGTTCAGAAGCTGGATCAGGTCGAACTCTTCCTCTTCTTCCTTTACCAGTTCCGCATCGAGCCGCGAGGCATTCGACGTGTCGGATACAAGCCGATCGAGGCGACGCACATCATGCTCTATCACGGACAAGAGCCGCTCGACCTGATCCGGCCGCTTTGCCATGCGCAGCGTCCCGACCGCAGAGCGCAGCGACGCGAGCGGGTTCTTGATTTCATGCGCGACATCGGCTGCGAATTGCTCGTTCGCCTCCACCCGATCATAGAGCGCGCTGACCATGCCGCGCATGGCGCGCGAGAGGTCGCCGATCTCATCCGGGCGGCCGGTCAGATCCGGGATCCGCACGCGCGCACTCGTCCCGGATTTGCGTGCATCCCGGCGTTTGCCAAGCTCGGCCGCCATCGCAAGATCTGCCAGCGGATTGGCGATGGTCGCGGCAAGGATGAAGCTCAGCCCGATCGAAACAAGCAGCGCGATAAGGAAGATCTGCAGCACCTGCTCGCGGTCATGCCGCATCAGCAAGGCCGTGTCCTCGGCATCGCGGCGCAGGATCACGGCACCCGCGAACTCTCCCTCGATCATGACCGGGGTGCTGGTGGCGATCCACATCTCGTCATCGCGGCCGCGATGCGTGTGGCTCGCCCTGTCGCCATCCGCGTTTTCAGCGAACATCCGCTGCGCGATGGTCGAGAAATCGTCGGGCGCCGACTCGATCAGTCCGGCGCCGCTGAGAAAGGACATGCCCGACCAGATTCTCGCCAGAAGATCGCTGATATGCGTGGTTCGATCAGGCAGGCCGGAGTGGTCGGGCGGTAAACGCCCGCGCAAT
>SLKB01000176.1 GCA_007134805.1 Paracoccaceae bacterium | reverse complement strand
CTCAGACCTGCACGGCGGTCGTGCGCAGAACCGTGCGCAGCGCGAAGGACGACTGCATCTGGACCACACCGGGCAGGCGGCTCAGGTAGCGGCGGTGGATGCGCGCGAAATCCTCAGTATCCGCCGCCACGATCTTGAGCAGATAGTCCGCGCTGCCGGCCATCAGATGGCATTCGAGCACATCAGGCACGCGGGCTACCTCGCGCTCGAACGCGTCGAGGATTTCGTCACTTTGCCCTGCAAGCGTGATCTCGACAAATACGGTTGTCGGCCGCCCGACCCTGCGCAGATCGAGAAGCGCGGCATAGCCTGCGATAACGCCATCTGCCTCCAGCCGCTGGACCCGCCGGTGGCAGGCCGAGGGCGAGAGATGGACGGCATCGGCCAGATCGGCATTGCTGATCCGGCCATGCCGCTGCAGGACCTGCAGGATTCGGCAATCCATGGCGTCTAGCTGCATCGCAGCGCAATATCCTCCGGTATTTAGGTGTAATTGCGAAAGGATCTTCGCCAGAAGACTGGTTTTGAGCGCCGAGTGTCAAGAACTTCCTGCCCGTCTTGCGCTAGACTCGCCAAAAGCGACAAGGAGGATTGTGCATGCTGATCGGATGCCCGAAAGAGATCAAACCACAGGAATTCCGCGTGGGGCTGACGCCCAGTGCCGCGCTTGAGGCGATCTCGCATGGTCATGAAGTGATCATCGAGGCTGGGGCCGGAGCAGGCGCGGGCTTCGAGGATTCCGACTATCAGGCCGTAGGCGCCCGGATCGCCGACACCGCGGAAGAAGTCTTTTCCCACGCCCAGATGATCGTCAAGGTGAAGGAGCCGCAGGCCATCGAGCGCAAGCGCCTGCGCGAAGGACAGATCCTGTTCACCTATCTCCACCTTGCCCCCGACCCTGAACAGACGCACGATCTGCTCGCCTCTGGCGTCACGGCGATCGCCTATGAGACCGTGACCGACCGCAGCGGCGGGCTGCCGCTTTTGGCGCCGATGTCGGAAGTAGCAGGACGGCTTGCACCGCAGATGGGCGCATGGACGCTGCAGAAGGCCAATGGCGGGCGCGGCGTGCTGATGGGGGGCGTTCCAGGCGTCGTGCCCGCGCGGGTCGTGGTGATCGGTGGCGGCGTGGTCGGTACCCACGCTGCCCGAATCGCGGCCGGGATGGGCGCGGATGTGACCGTGCTCGACATGTCGCTCACGCGGCTGCGCTATCTCGATGATGTGTTCGCCGGTGTGTTCAAAACCGGGTTTGCGTCCAAGGGTAACACGGCCGAGTTGGTCATGCAGGCGGATATGGTTATCGGGGCGGTCCTGATCCCCGGTGCTGCGGCCCCGAAGTTGATCACGCGCGCGCAACTTTCCGAGATGAAGCCCGGCGCGGCGCTGGTCGATGTGGCCATCGATCAGGGCGGTTGTTTCGAGACCTCGCGCGCCACGACCCATGCCGATCCGATCTACGAGGTGGACGGGATCATGCATTATTGCGTAGCCAACATGCCCGGCGCGGTCGCGCGCAGCTCGACCCTGGCGCTGGGCAATGCGACGATGCCCTTCATGCTCGCGCTTGCCGACAAGGGCTGGCGCCAGGCCTGCGAGGATGACCCGCATCTGCTGGCGGGGCTGAATGTCCACGCAGGCTACCTGACCTATTACGCGGTCGGCCGCGCACTAGGCATCGATGTGCTGGCACCGAACATGGCGCTGAAACGCTGAACCCGCGCGGGCGGCCCTGCCCCTGCGCCGGGCCGCCCGCGCATCGCGAAACTCGTGGACGCGGCACGGATTTAAACATTCAAACCTTGCAATGTATTCTGATATCGCTATATTGGGAGACATCAGAATACAGGAGTGCCCGCCATGTCCCCCGAAGTTACCGCTTTCTTCGACCCCGACACCTTCACTATCACCTATGTCGTCCGCGACCCGCAGGGCAGTTCCTGTGCGATCATCGATTCGGTGCTGGATTTCGACTATGCCTCGGGGCGGACCTCGACCAGATCGGCTGATGAGGTCATCGCCTTCGTCAAGGACAAGGGCTACCGGGTCGACTGGCTACTTGAAACCCATGTCCACGCCGACCATCTCTCGGCCGCGCCCTATCTGCAGCGCGAACTTGGCGGCAAGATCGGCATCGGGCGCAACATCACCATCGTACAGGACACCTTCGGTAAGGTCTTCAACGAGGGAACCGAGTTCGAGCGCGATGGCAGCCAGTTCGACCAGCTTTTCAGCGAAGGCGACCAGGTCCATATCGGCCAGTTGCGCGTGGATGTGCTGCACACGCCAGGCCATACGCCGGCCTGCCTCACCTATGTGATCGGCGATGCCGCCTTCGTGGGCGATACGCTGTTTATGCCCGATTTCGGCACGGCGCGCTGCGATTTCCCCGGCGGCTCGGCCGACACGATGTGGGATTCGGTGCAGAAGATCCTCGCCCTGCCCGAAGACACCCGCATCTTCGTGGGCCATGACTACAAGGCCGAAGGGCGCGACCATTATGCTTGGGAAACCACAGTAGGCGAGCAGAAACGCGCCAACAAGCATGTCGGCGAAGGCAAGACCAAGGAAGATTTCGTCCGCGCACGCAACGAACGTGACGCGCAACTTGGCATGCCCAAGCTGATCGTGCCTTCGCTGCAGGTGAACATGCGCGCAGGCCAGATGCCCAAGCCCGAGGAGAACGGCACCGTCTACCTGAAGGTGCCGGTCAACACGTTGTAACGCGCGGCCAGCAAGCAAACGAACAGGAACAGAAACATGATTGAGACAGATTGGATCTGGGGCCTCGTCGGGGGCCTCATGATCGGCATGGCAGCGGCGATCTTCCTTCTTGGGAACGGCCGTATCATGGGCGCGAGCGGCATCATCGGCGGGCTTGTCGATCGCAGCGGCCTTGGTAACTGGGCCGAGCGCGTGGCATTCCTTGCGGCACTCGTGATCGTGCCCGCAATGATGCTGCCGCTCTATTCGGTCGAAGTGTCGACCCATATCACCAGTAATCTCGCCATCGTGGTTGCTGGCGGGCTTCTGGTCGGCCTTGGCACACGGCTGGCCAATGGGTGTACGTCAGGGCATGGGGTCTGCGGGATCTCGCGCCTGTCGCTGCGCGGCATAGTGGCGACGGTGTTCTATCTGCTTGCCGGTGGGCTGGTGATGGTGGTGTTCCGCCACGTTCTGGGAGTGATCTGATGCAACGTATCGTGATTTCTGCACTTTCGGGCGGGCTGTTTGGCGCGGGGTTGCTGGTCTCTGGCATGACGGATACCGAAAAGGTGCAAGGCTGGCTCGATGTATTCGGCGCCTGGGACCCGACGCTCGCCTTCGTTCTGGGCGGGGCGATCCTGCCGATGATGCTGGCATGGCACCTGACCACGAGGCGCGCACGCTCTTTCGTGGGCTCGCCATTTCCGGAAAAGCCAGATCCGAAACTCGGGCATAATCTGGTAATCGGCTCGGTGCTGTTCGGCGCGGGCTGGGGGCTTGTCGGGCTTTGCCCTGGCCCCGCGATCGCCTCGCTCAGTTGGGGGGGGACAGGGGGTGTCGTCTTTATCCTCTCCATGATCGCAGGTATGTTGCTTGCCAATCCGGTCCGGATACGGATCGACCAGCTTGCTGCCGCCTGAAAGGAGCCCTGCCATGGATATACGCCCGTTGACGGATGATTACGCGGTCTCGCCGCAGATTGCGCCTGCGGACATCCCGGAGATCGCGGCTGCGGGCTATACCACAGTGATTTGCAACCGCCCCGATGGCGAGATCCCGTCAGACCTGCGCGCGGCCGAAATCCGCCGGGCCGCCGAGGCGGCCGGGCTGAAATTCGTGGAAAACCCGGTTGTGGGCGGGTCACTGACGCTTGACGATGT
>SLKB01000055.1 GCA_007134805.1 Paracoccaceae bacterium | reverse complement strand
TCGACATTGGTGAAGCCGAAGATCACCGTGATGCCGAGCGGCAGCGCCATCGAATAGCCGATGAACGAGCCGAAGGTCAGGATGTAGAGCACCGTCATCGACCAGGTGTGCTTGTCCTTGAAGATCGCGAATTGCCTGCCCATGTTGGGCCCGATCTGCCCCGGCATCAGGCGCATCAGCAGCAGCGTCAGCGCGCAGATCAGGACCACGGCCACGAAGACATTCAGCATGCCCAGCCCCGATGGCTGGGGCAGGAAGAAATACAGGCCGATGATCGAGGTCAGAAAGCCCACCGCATAAAGCCCGAGGATCTTGCCAAACGCCCCGGCCGTGCTGCCCATATCGGGCGAGAGCGGCTTGAGATTGTTCATGCCGAACCAGGCCAGCGTCACCAGCGGGATCAGGATGGCCGCCCAGATAAAGCCCGCATTCTGGATATAGGTCGGGGTTCCCGCCTCGATCCGGCCAATCAATGTGCCGCTATCGCGGATCAGCGCGATCGGGTCACCGGCGATGGCCCCGAAAATCCCGATTGTCATGACGGTCGGGATCAGGATCTGCATCGTCGTCACGCCGAAATTGCCCAGGCCGGCATTCAGACCCAGCGCCAGACCTTGCTGCTTTTTCGGGAAGAAGGTGCTGATATTGCTCATCGAGGCGGCAAAGTTGCCGCCACCGACACCCGACAGCAGCGCGGCAAGCTGGAACTTCCACAAGGGCGTGTTCGGATCCTGCAGGAACAGCCCGGTCAGAAGCGCGGGCGGGATCAGGAGCGCCGTGGTCAGAAAGACCGTGTTGCGCCCGCCTGCGATGCGGATCATGAAGGATGCAGGGATGCGCAGCGTCGCGCCGGTCAGGCCCGCGATGGCTGTCAGCGTGAACAACTCGGCCTGCGTGAACGGGAAGCCCGCGTTGAGCATCTGCACCGTGATGATGCCCCACATCAGCCAGACGGCGAAACCGCAAAGCAGATTCGGGATCGAGATCCAGAGGTTGCGATTGGCCACCGCCTTTCCCGTCCGCTCCCAGAACGTCGCGTCTTCGACGTCCCATTTCTCCATATCTTTGGCCATTATACTCTCCTGGGTAACTCTGGGCCCGTGACGCTGATGACGATCAGCACGACACCCGGCCTTGTCGGACGCGGTCCGGCCTGGGCCGGGCCGCAATGGGTTGGATCACTTGCTGGATGCGGCAGGTCTGCCTCCCAGGCGGGACAACAGGTCCCGCAAATCGTCGATGGACTTGAACTGTGCCTTGAGGTGCAGCGCCCCGCCGCGCTCGGTCAGTTCGACCTTGGCGGATGTGGCGAAGATCGCGGCGATCTCGGCCTCGGCGGTTTTCTTCGCGGCGGCTTCCCGCGCGATCTCGCGGTCCACGGAGGAGATGACATATTCATCCCCGAACCCGCCCTCGGGTTCCTTCAGCCAGAGGTAGCAGATCAGCCAGCTGGTCAGGGCGCCCGCCGCGATGATGAAGAAGAACTGCTGCGGCGTGACGAACATGAAGACGAACAGGTAGAAGACCGCGCCGACATTGCCGTAGGCCCCCGCCATCCCCGAGATCTGCCCGGTCACACGGCGTTTGATCGAGGGGATGATCCCGAAGGTCGCACCCTCTGCGCCCTGCACGAAGAACGAGCACATGATGGTGATGGCAATCGCGATGATCAGCGGCCAGTTGGAGTTCAGAAGCCCCATCAGCACAAAGCCGATCGCAATGCCGAACATGTAGGCCAGCATCACGAAGCGGCGGTTGCCGAAACGGTCCGAGACCAGCCCGCCCATGGGCCGCGCGAACAGATTGACGAAGGCGAAACTCGCGGCGATCAGCCCCGCGGCGGCGGCCGTCAGCCCCCAGGTTTCCTCAAAGAACATCGGCAGCATCGACACCACGGCCAGTTCCGCGCCGAAATTGGCGAAATAGGTGGCGTTCAGCGCCGCAACCGAGCTGAAAGGGTATTTGTCGTCTTCCGGGACCCCGTTGCGCAGGATCGGCAGGTTCACCCGGATCGCCTGCCAGACCTGCCATGTCACGATCACGGCGATGGCGACGTAGCAGATCGCCGCGGTCATCGCGTCGATATAGCCCATCAGCTGCACGCGATAGACCAGGATCGAGAGGATCCCGACCATCGGCACGGTAAAGATGCACAGCAGGACAAGGTCTTTCCAGCTCGACACTTCCAGCGCGGATGCCTTGCGCGGCTTCTTGTGCGTATCGGCGGTGGGGCCATCGGTGATGGCGAACCAGTAGAAGACGCCGTAAGCGGCCATCACCACGCCCGAAGTGGCAATCGCATAGCGCCAGCCGTCATCGCCGCCATACATGGTCAGTGCGATGGTGGGCAGCGTGATCGCGGCGGCGGCCGACCCGAAATTGCCCCAGCCCGCATAGAAGCCTTCGGCAAAACCGATATCGCGCGGCTTGAACCACAGCGCCGTCATGTGGATGCCGACCACGAAACTCGCCCCGATCGAGGACAGCACCAGACGCGACATGAAGAGCACCTCGCGCGTGTCCCCGAAGGCGAAGACAAAGGTCGGAAGCGCCATCAGCACCATCAGCACCGAAAACACCCGCCGCGGACCATAGCGGTCCAGCGCCATGCCCACGATGATGCGGGCCGGGATGGTCAGCGCGACATTTGCAATGGCAAACAGGCGAATATCGTCGCGCGTCAGCCAGTCGACCGAGCGCAGCATGGATGACGCCAGCGGCGCCATGTTGAACCAGACATAGAAGCTGATGAAGAAGGCAATCCATGTCAGATGGAGCGCCTTGATCTCGGCATTCCTGAAGCGGAAGATATCACTGACCTGCATGTCAGACCTCGAGAATTGGACGAATGGGCGCGCGCATCGGGATCATGTCACTCGGCATGCGTCGGGATGATCAGCAGCGGACAGGATGCCCGGCGCGCCAGGAAGGCACTGACAGACCCGAAGGTCATGTGGTCGAATTCCTCGACCAACGCGTCGATGCGCTTGGTGATGAAGTTCAGCGGGCCGGGATCGGGCTTGTAGCTGTGGCGCGCCATGACCAGCAGGTCGGGCTTGCGCTCTTCCACGGCGCGCAGGATCATCTTGCGCGCGTCCCCCTCCGCGATCAGCACCGAGGCATTGAACCCCGCTGCGGCCAGATCGGCCGCCGCGGCTTCCGTGCCGGCTTTCTGTTCGGCATATTGCGCCGAGAACAGCTCGTCCGCTTCTGCGGTCGAACTGCCCACATCCTCGACAACCGAGATCAGGGTGATCGTGGGATTGAGCGCCGAGAGCAGATCGCGCACGGCGTCCAGGGCGATCCGCGCATTGCGGGAATTGTCATATGCCAGCATCACATGCATCGGTGTCTCCTCGCGGCCCGGATGCCGTTAGGGCACCCGTCCTGCAGCAGACCGTCACGAGACGCGCCGGGGTAACTTGATCCAGATCAAAGAGAAAAAAATCATCCGCAAAATCGAACGCGGATTGAAACCTGCCCAAAGCTTGCATAACAACATCAATGGCGACCAAAAGACTTTTTCCATTGCCGGAGTTGAAATCCAAGCGTCTGCGGCTTGATAATTATCAACGGACATGAGGCAGCATCATGCGACCCGAGGAACTTCCAGAGATTCGCCACCTGCATCTGTTCCGCGACATGTCGCACGCCAATTTCGAGACGCTGATGGCCAGTTCCTACGCCCAGAACTTCCCCCAGGGGCTGGAAATGATCCGGCAGGGCGATCCGGCCGATTTCCTGCATGTCGTGCTGGAAGGTTCGGTTGAACTGTTCAGCCGATGGGGCGGGCGCGAATGCACGATGGCCCTGGTCCGCCCGGTCTCGACCTTCATCCTGGCGGCCTGCATCCGCGATGCGCCCTATCTGATGTCGGCC
>SLKB01000109.1 GCA_007134805.1 Paracoccaceae bacterium | reverse complement strand
GGGCTGCAGATCGCGGGCGCCGATCAGTTGCGGCTCGGCGGCGAGATGGCCGTGCGCGACCTGCTGGCCTGCCTCGCCGTGCTCGCCACGCCCGAGGATGACCTCGCGCTCGCCTGCAGCCTGCGCTCGCCCCTGTTCGGCTGGTCCGAGGATGCGCTCTACCGGCTCGCACAAGGCCGCGGGTCGCAGTTCCTGTGGGAACGCCTGCGCGAGAGTGATGCCCCCGAGACGCTCGCGATCCTGCATGATCTGCGCCGCCAGACCGATTTCCTGCGCCCCTTCGATCTGATCGAGCGCATCCTCACTCGCCATGATGGCCGCCGCCGCCTGATCGGCCGCCTCGGGGTCGAGGCCGAGGACGGGATCGACGCGCTGCTCGCGCAGGCGCTCGCCTATGAAGCGACGGGTGTGCCAAGCCTCACGGGCTTTCTCGCCTGGATGGAACAGGGCGATGTGACCGTGAAGCGCGAACTGGGCAGCGCGGACCAGCGCTTGCGGGTGATGACCGTGCATGGCGCGAAGGGGCTCGAATCGCCTGTGGTCATCCTGCCCGACACCGCCGAGGCGCGGCAGCCCGAGCGGCGCCAGCTCTACCCGCTGGGCGACACCCTCGCCTGGCGCGCGGGCCGGGCCGAGGACATGCCGGCCAGCTTGGGCGCGCAGATCGACCACCTCGCCGATCTGCGCGCGCAAGAGGATGCGCGGCTTCTCTATGTCGCCATGACCCGCGCCGAAAGCTGGCTGATCGTCGCAGCGGCTGGCAAGGTCGCAGCGCCCGGCTGCTGGCATGCCCGCGTGGCCGAGGGGCTCACGGCGCTGGACGCACTCCCGCAGCCCTTCCCCACGGGCGAGGGGCTGCGCCATCAGCATCAGCCCTGGCCCAGCGAGCCCCCGATCCCTGACGACCCACGGTCCGATGCGCCCCCCGCCAGCGTGCCCGACTGGCTCTGGCAGCCAGCCCCGCCGCCCCCCGCGGCACCGCGCCTGCGCACGCCCTCGCAACTCGGCGGGGCGAAAGTGCTGCCGGGCGACGCGCCCGAGGCGCCCGAGGCCGACGCGCTGGCCCGCGGCACGCATCTGCACCTGCTGCTCGAACATCTGCCGGGCTGGCCGCGCGAGATCTGGGCGCGCGGCGCGCGCGACCTGCTCGCCGCGCTCGAGGATCCGCCCGTTGATGCGGATGCGCTCTTTGCCGAGGCGCAGGCGATTCTCGATGCGCCCGATCTCGCGCCGCTGTTCCGCGCCCCGTCCATGGCCGAGGTCGAGATCACGGCCGATCTTGCCGGCCAGCCCCTCTTCGGGGTGATCGACCGCCTGATCCCCCATCCCGACCGCGTCCTCGCGATCGACTACAAATCCAACCGCCGGATCCCTTCCGCGCCCGATCAGGTGCCCGAGGGGCTTCTGCGCCAGATGGGGGCTTACCGCGCGGCCCTTGCACTGGTCTTTCCCGGCCGCGAGATCGAGGTTGCACTGCTCTGGACGGCTGCGCCGCGGCTGATGCTGCTGCCCAGCCCGCTCGTTGATGCCGCCCTTGCGCGCGGGGTGCTTGAAACCTGCCCGGCGGGGGAATAACTACACCCCAGCAGATTTATCAGGATTGGAGGGGCCGATGCCCACAGTAGCCGTCACCGATGCCACATTCGACGCCGAAGTGCGTCAGTCCGATATCCCGGTCGTGGTTGATTTCTGGGCCGAATGGTGCGGCCCTTGCAAGCAGATCGGCCCGGCGCTGGAAGAGCTTTCCGCGCAATATGACGGCAAGATCAAGATCGCCAAGGTGAATGTCGACGAGAACCCGAACACGGCCGCGCAGATGGGCATCCGCGGGATCCCGGCGCTGTTCATGTTCAAGGACGGGCAGGTCGTGTCGAACAAGGTGGGTGCGGCGCCGAAATCCGCGCTGCAAAGCTGGATCGACGAGGCGGTCTGAACCCGGCCCTGGTCACGACTGGTCACGAAAGGCACGCCATGAGCGATTTCCCCGGCTGGCATGGCACCACGATCGTTGCGGTTCGCCGCGGCGGTCAGGTGGTGGTGGCCGGCGATGGACAGGTCTCGCTGGGCCAGACGGTCATCAAGGGGACGGCACGCAAGGTGCGCCGTCTCAGCCCCGGCGGCGCGCCCGTGGTCGCGGGCTTCGCGGGGTCCACGGCCGATGCGTTCACCCTTCTGGAACGGCTCGAGGCGAAGCTCGAGGCATCGCCGGGGCAGTTGCAGCGCGCCTCGGTCGAGCTCGCCAAGGATTGGCGCACCGACAAGTATCTTCAGAAACTCGAGGCCATGCTGATCGTCACGGATGGGCGCGATCTTTTCGTGATCACGGGCGCGGGCGACGTGCTCGAGCCCGAGCATGATGTCGCCGCAATCGGCTCTGGCGGCAATTACGCGCTCGCCGCCGCGCGCGGGCTGATGCAGACGGACATGTCGGCCGAGGATATCGCGCGCCGCGCCATGGCGATCGCCGCGGATATCTGTGTCTACACCAATGGCAACCTGACTGTAGAGTCGATCAGCGCTTGAGTTGCGCCTCCATCCAGGCGCGCAGGGCTGCGTTCATGCGGGTCCGATAATCCCCACCCTGCGTCGTGAAGAACTCCAGCACATCGGGGTCGACATGCAAGGCGACCAGGTGCTCTGGCGCTGAGGTGCCATTGTCAGCCACACTCCCTGCGTCGCCTCGGTTGCACATCCTTGGCGCGGCGTCGCGCGGCCCTGAGGGGTCGCCAGGTCCTGCGTCCGGCGCGCGGCATGGTTGCGTGTCCTCGCGAGCATCACTCGCGCTTGGCGTGTGGATCCGGAAACGTCTGACGGTCCCAGGGCGCATCAAGGCCGGCCTTCTGCAATCGCAAGTTTTGTACCGATCGCCCCTGCGCTTCGCAACCCCTTCAATTCCGCCCCCGGAGCCTTTATCTCAGCCCGAGCCACGAGAGGATTTCCCCATGACCGACCTCACCCCGCGCGAGATTGTCAGCGAGCTGGACCGTTTCATCATCGGCCAGAAGGACGCCAAGCGCGCTGTCGCCGTGGCGCTGCGCAATCGCTGGCGGCGCAAGCAGCTGCCCGCCGATCTGCAGGAAGAGGTCTATCCCAAGAACATCCTCATGATCGGCCCCACCGGCGTCGGCAAGACCGAGATCAGCCGCCGCCTCGCGCGGCTTGCGCGCGCGCCCTTCATCAAGGTCGAGGCCACGAAATTCACCGAAGTCGGCTATGTCGGCCGCGATGTCGAGCAGATCGTGCGTGATCTGGTCGACACTGCCATCATCATGACCCGCGAGCATATGCGCGAAGAGGTCAAGGCCCGCGCCCACCAGGCCGCTGAGGACCGCGTGATCGAGGCGATCGCCGGCAAGGACGCCCGCGCCGCGACCCGTGAGATGTTCCGCCGCAAGCTCATGTCGGGCGAGCTGGACGACACCGAGATCGAGATCGAACTCACTGACACCAGCAACCCGATGGGCGGCATGTTCGACATCCCCGGCCAGCCCGGCGCGCAGATGATGAATATCGGCGAGTTGTTCGGCAAGGCCATGGGCGGGCGCACGACGCGCAAGAAGATGACCGTGGCCGAAAGCCACGAATTGCTGATCGCCGACGAGGCCGACAAGCTTCTCGACGATGAGAAAGTGAAGCTCGCCGCCCTTGAGGCGGTCGAGCAGAACGGCATCGTCTTCCTTGACGAGATCGACAAGGTCTGCGCGCGGTCCGATGCGCGCGGCGGCGATGTCAGCCGCGAGGGCGTGCAGCGCGACCTGCTGCCGCTGATCGAGGGCACGACCGTCTCGACCAAGCACGGGCCCGTGAAGACCGACCATATCCTCTTCATCGCCTCGGGCGCGTTCCACATCGCCAAACCCTCGGATCTGCTGCCCGAATTGCAGGGCCGCCTGCCGATTCGCGTGGAGC
>SLKB01000300.1 GCA_007134805.1 Paracoccaceae bacterium | reverse complement strand
CTGTCATCCCTGCGCAACCAGTGCCCGTCAATGAGGTTTCTATCCCCGACAATCATCTGGGCTATGCCGTGCAATGGTTTTTGATGGCGCTTGCCTGGGCGGGGATGACACTGTTTCTTCTGTGGCGTATCAGGACGCGACGCGAGTGAGGACACACCCCGATGCAGTATATCTCGACGCGCGGCGCCGCGCCTGTTCTGGAATTCGAAGCGACCATGCGGGCGGGTCTCGCGCGGGATGGCGGGCTTTATGTGCCCGACCATTTTCCGCCGTTGACGCAGGTCGAAATCGCGAGCCTCGCGGGGCTAAGCTATGAGGATCAGGCAGCAGCGATCATGCGCCCGTTCATCGGGGACAGTTTCACCGATGACGCGTTCCGCGCACTGATCGGGCGCGCCTATGCCGCGTTCAGCCACCCGGCGCGCGCGCCGCTCAAGCAGCTTGCGGCCAATCACTTCCTGCTGGAGCTGTTTCACGGACCGACGCTTGCGTTCAAGGATTTCGCGATGCAGCTGATCGGGCAGCTCTTCGAGGCGAGCCTCGCGCGGTCCGGCGGGCGGGTGACGATTGTGGGTGCAACCTCGGGCGATACGGGCTCGGCCGCTATCGAAGCGTTTCGCGGCGTGGCAAATGTGGATGTCTTCATTCTTTATCCGCATGGTCGCGTGTCCGAGGTGCAGCGCCGGCAGATGACCACCCCGGACGACAGCAATGTCCACGCGCTCGCCATCGATGGCGATTTCGACACCTGTCAGGCGCTGGTCAAGGACATGTTCAATGATCTCGCGTTTCGCGACGCGGTGGGGCTTGCCGGAGTGAATTCGATCAACTGGGCGCGGGTGCTCGCGCAGGTGGTGTATTTCTTCTCTGCGGCGGTCAGCCTCGGGGCGCCGCATCGCCCGGTCAGCTTCACGGTTCCCACAGGCAATTTCGGCGATATCTTCGCCGGCTATGTCGCGCGGGCGATGGGCCTGCCGATCGAGCGGCTGGTCATTGCCACCAACCACAACGACATCCTGCACAGGGCGCTCAGCTCGGGTGCCTATCTGCCCGATGGCGTGAAACCCTCGATCAGCCCGTCGATGGATATCCAGGTAAGTTCCAATTTCGAGCGCGCGCTTTTTGACGCCCATGGCCGCGATGGCAGGGCAGTGGCGCAACTGATGGCCGAGCTGAAGGGCGGGGGCGGGTTCCATATCAGCCAGGGCGCGCTCGAATTCCTGCGCGAAGCCTTCGTCTCGGGCCGCGCGTCCGAGGACGAGACGCGCGCGACCATCGCGCGGATCTTCCAGGAGACTGGCGAGGTGCTGTGCCCGCACACGGCTGTGGGCGTGCATGTGGCCGAGGGGTTCGTCTCGGCAACGCCCATGATCACGCTGGCCACCGCGCATCCGGCGAAATTCCCCGATGCGGTCGAGGCTGCGATCGGCGCGCGACCGGGCCTGCCCGCGCATATGGCCGATCTTTTCGAACGCCCCGAGCGTGTCGCGCGGCTGCCCAACGACCTTGGCGCCGTACAGGCCCATATTCGCGCCGCGGGGGCTGCATGAGCGTCGAGCTTACGACCCTGCCGAACGGGTTTCGCATCGTGACCGAGCCGATGCCGGGGGTCTCCTCTGCTGCGGTCGGCCTCTGGATCGAGGCTGGTGCCCGGCATGAGCAGGAAGCCCAGAACGGGATCGCGCATTTTCTCGAGCACATGGCCTTCAAGGGCACCGCGCGGCGCACCGCGCTGCAGATCGCCGAAGAGATCGAGGATGTGGGCGGCCATATCAACGCCTATACCTCGCGCGAGATGACTGCGTATTATGCGCGCGTGCTGCGCCCTGACGTCGGGCTCGCGCTCGATGTGCTGGCCGATATCGTCCTCAACCCGCGCTTCGAGCCACGCGAGATCGAGGTTGAACGCGGCGTGATCCTGCAGGAAATCGGCCAGGCCCTCGACACGCCCGATGATATCATCTTCGACTGGCTGCAAGAGACCGCTTATCCTTCGCAGCCCATCGGGCGCTCGATCCTGGGGCCGAGCGCGCGCGTGGCGGGCTTTGGCCAGCAGGATCTGCGCGCCTTCGTCGCCGACCACTACCGGCCCGGCCAGACCATCCTGTCGGCTGCCGGGGCGGTCGATCATGACATGCTGGTGCGGTTGGCCGAGCCGCTCTTTGGGCATCTCGCGCCATCGCCAGCCTTGCTGCCTGCGCCCGCGCGTTTCGCCAATGGCGAGCGGCGTGAGACGCGGATGCTGGAGCAGGCGCATTTCGCCCTCGCCATCGAGGGGCCGAGCTATCGCGCGCCGGAGTTCTATACCTCGCAGGTCTATACGGGTGCGCTGGGCGGCAGCATGTCCTCGCGGCTGTTCCAGAGGCTGCGTGAGGATCGCGGGTTGTGCTACACGGTTTTCGCGCAGTCCTCGGCCTATTGCGATACGGGCGCCGTCACCATCTATGCCGGCACCGGGGCTGAGCAGATCGCCGAGCTTGCCGCCCTGACCATCGAGGAGCTCAAACGCAGCGCCGAGGACATGTCCGAGCCTGAGATCGCGCGCGCCCGCGCACAGATGAAGGCAGGCCTCCTGATGGGGCTCGAGAGCCCCGCGCAACGCGCGGAGCGGCTGGCAAAGCTGCTGTCGATCTGGGGGCGCGTGCCCGATATCAGCGAGGCAATCGCCCGGATCGACGCGGTTGACGTGGCCGGGGTGCGCCACCATGCGGAAGGGTTGCTCGCGCAATCGGGGATGGCGCTTGCACTCTACGGGCCGATCGAGCGCGCGCCGCGGCTTGCGGAACTCAGCGAAAGCCTTGCGGCGTGATGCTGGGCCTGCGCGGAAAGCTGCGGCTGCAGACCGAGCGGCTGAGCCTGCGCTTGCCCCAGCATGCCGATTTCCGCCAATGGTCTGACCTGCGCCGCCAGTCGGCAGGCTTCCTCACGCCATGGGAGCCCACATGGTCGTCCGACCATCTGACGCGGCGCGCCTTCACCAATCGGGTCAGTTGGGCCGCGCGCTGCCACCGAGCGGACACGGCCTTGCCGCTGTTCATCTTCCGCCACACCGATGACGCCCTCGTGGGCGCGATCACGCTCGATAATATCCGCCGCGGCCCTGCGCAGGCGGGCACGCTCGGCTATTGGGTCGGCGCCCCTTTCGCGCGGCAGGGCTACATGCGCGAGGCGATCAGCGCGGTGGTGCATCATGCCTTCAGCGACATGGACCTCTCGCGCATCGAGGCAGCCTGCCTGCCGGAAAACGAGGCCTCGCGCGGGGTGCTCGAGCGGGCCGGGTTCAAATACGAGGGCGTCGCGCAGAGCTATCTTCAGATCAACGGGCGCTGGCGCAATCATGTACTCTACGCCAATCTGCGCCATGACCGACGCGGGCGCACCGATGTGGGGTTCTGAGCCGGGATCACGGCCCCTCCCAGCGGCAAGGAGGTCAATTTGCTGAACGATTGTGAGCAGGGCTTTCTGAACGATCTGGCGGCAGCGCTGCCTGACGGGCGTCTGCATGCGCCCGAGCCTCGCTATCTCGAAGAGCCGCGCGGGCGCTGGGCCGGGCAGGCCGGGGCCGTGGCCGTTCCGCGCAGTACTGCGGAAGTGGCCACAATCCTGCGCGCCTGCCATCACGCGCGCGTGCCTGTCGTGCCCTATGGCGGCGGCACAGGGCTTGTGGGGGGGCAACTCAGCACGGGCGGGGCGCTTCCCCTCGTGGTGTCGCTCGAGCGGATGCAGGCAATCCGCGCGGTCCACGCCTCCGAGAATGTGATGATCGTCGAGGCGGGCGCGATCCTCGCGCATGTGCAGGAGGCTGCGCGCGAGGCGGGGCGAATGTTCCCGCTCTCGCTCGCTTCGGAAGGGTCGGCGCGGATCGGGGGCCTTCTTGCCACGAATGCGGGCGGGGTCAATGTGATCCGCTACGGAAATGCGCGCGATCTCGTGCTGGGGCTCGAGGCCGTGATGCCGGACGG
>SLKB01000269.1 GCA_007134805.1 Paracoccaceae bacterium | reverse complement strand
TTCGAGGAAGGCTATTCACGCGGCAACCTGCGCCGGATGGTCGACAATGGATTGCTGGACATGAATGACCTGCGCATTGTCTGGGAATCCGACATTATTCCGAGCGGCCCCACTGTCTTCCGCACGGACTTGCCGGATGAGGCGCGCGCGCTGATGCTCGAGTTCCTGGAATCCATGAACGCCGAGCACCCCGAATGCTATGTGCTGACAGCAGGCGGCGACGATAACGGCTACGTCGCCATTGACCACAGTCTCTATGAAGGAACAGTGGCCCTGCGTCGCGCGGAACTTGAGGAGTCACGCTGACCCTTTCCCATTCCCGACAGGCTCTTGCAGATGCAAGGGCCTGTTGCTCGTTTCCGCGCCTCGCGCGCTGACAGGAGAACACCCATGCTTGAATTCAAGGGCCTCACCAAACAGTTCAACAGCAATGTTGCCGTGAAACCCGCCACCTTCATCATCCAGGACGGGCAGATGGTGGGGATCATTGGCCGCTCTGGTGCGGGCAAATCCACGCTTCTGCGCATGATCAACCGACTGAACGAGCCTTCGGGCGGGCAGATGCTGTTTCAGGGCCGCGACATCACGGCACTGAAGGGGCGCGACCTGCGCCAGTGGCGCAACGACTGCGCGATGGTGTTCCAGCAGTTCAATCTGGTGGGCCGCTTGAACGTGATCACCAATGTCATGTCGGGCCGGCTCTTCCACCACGATTTCTTCACCTCGATGGCGGGCGTGTTCAGCGCCAGAGAGCGCGCCTTTGCGATCCGCGCGCTGGACCGGCTGGGCATGGCGCACACTGCGCTGCAGTAGACCGATACACTCTCGGGAGGGCAGATGCAGCGTGTGGCGATAGCGCGCGCGCTGGTGCAGGAGCCGCGCATCATGCTGGCGGACGAGCCCATCGCCTCGCTCGACCCGCTGAATGCGAAAGTGGTGATGGATGCGCTCCGCGCGATCAACCGGCAGGATGGACTGACGGTGATCTGCAACCTGCACACGCTCGATACGGCCCGGCAGTATTGCGACCGGATCATCGGTATGCAGGACGGGATGATCGTTTTTGATGGCACGGCCAAGGAACTGACAGACAAGGCAGCGCGCGAGATCTACGGTGCCGAGGCGGAAGAGGCGTTCTCGGAATCCATGACTTCGACCTCACTGCGCCCGGGCGCAGCCGCGCAGCCGCAGCCCGAAGTCCGGGTGGTGAACTGAGATGTCCAGCCTGAGCACCAACACGATGCGGGCCGCGGGCGCGGACCCGGTCACGCGCTTCGAGCAGCACCGCGCCCAGATGCGTCGTGACCGGATGGTCGTGAATATCACGCTGCTGATCCTTTTTCTGAGCTTTCTTCTCTGGTCGATGTGGATCTCACGATTCACGCCCGATCGGCTGGCGACCGGCTTCCCGCGCATCTTCGAATATTTCGGAGCGGTCATGCCCTCGCTGCACTGGGATGTGCTTTTTGAGCCGCGCAATGAGGTCGGACGCTTCCCGCGCGGGTCCCTGGGCTTCTGGTACAATGATTACTGGAAATACGTCCAGCTGATCTGGGAGACGATCCTCATGGCCCTGACCGCGACGCTGATCGCGACCGTGCTTGCGGTGGCGCTGAGCTTTCTGGCCGCGCGCAACACGACGCCTGCGCATTGGGTGGGCGTGGCGGCGCGGCGGTTTCTGGAAGTCTGCCGCGGCGTGCCGGAGATCCTGTTCGCGCTGGTGCTGGTCTTCGCGGTTGGCATCGGCCCGCTCGCGGGGTCATCGCCATAGTGATCCATGCAACAGGTGCCTTGGGCAAGCTGTTTTCCGAAGTCGTCGAAAACGCGTCGATGCGCCCGGTGGACGGGGTGAAGGCGGTGGGCGGCGACTGGTTCGAGCAGATGCGCTACGTGATTCTGCCGCAGGTTCTGCCCAACTATACCTCCTATGCTCTCTGGCGCTTCGAGATCAATGTTCGCGCCTCGGCGGTCGTGGGCTTCGTGGGCGCCGGCGGAATCGGCGCGGAACTCAGCCATGTGATCAGCTTCTACTCGGATGACCGCGTGACCGCCGTCCCGATCCTGATTGTGCTCACAGTCACTGGGATCGACCTTCTGTCCGAGAGAATACGCCATGCGCTGATTGGCAAGGAGTCCCTGAGATGAGTGCATTGACTTTCGCGGCCATCACCGAGGCTGATGTCAAAGCTGCGCGCAAGCGGCATCCCAAGGCGTTTGGCGATCCGTTCGTGACGGCGCTCAAGATAGGAAGCTGGGTCTTCATCGTGGTCTATCTGGCATGGTCGCTCAACCTGTTCGAGATCGGCAAGCTGCTCAATGCCTCGGACCGGGCGTGGCAACTCGTCACTCGCATGGTGGTCTGGCAGGACATGGCGACCTGGCAATATGCCAATATCTATCGCGGCATCGCCCAGACCATCGCGATGGCCTTCCTCGGCACGCTTCTGGGTACGATCTTTGCACTGATGATCGCGTTTTCTGCCGCGCGCAACACGATGCCTCTCGGCATTATCCGCCATGCTGTTCGCCGCCTGCTGGATGTCTTTCGCGGCATCGACTCTGTCGTGTGGGGGCTTGTCTTCGTGCGCGCGGTCGGGCTGGGGCCGCTGGCGGGTGTGCTCGCGATCTGGATCTCGGATACGGGCAACCTTGCCAAGCTATATTCCGAGGCGATCGAGAATATCGATCGCAAGCAGGTTGAGGGCGTGCGCGCCAAGGGCGCCGATACCAGCCGGATCATCCGTTTCGGCTATCTGCCGCAGATCCTGCCCGTGTTCATCTCGCTTTCGCTCTATTCGTTCGAATCCTCGACCCGCTCGGCCACCATCCTGGGGCTCGTGGGCGCAGGCGGGATCGGGATGATCATCATCGAGCGTTTCCGCGCGGGCCTATTCGATCAGGTGGCCTTCGTGGTGCTCAATGTCCTGGTGGTGATCGCGATCATCGACTGGGGCTCGAGGCTGATCCGAAAGCGCTTCATCGGCGAGCGCGGGCACTGAGGCGCACGTAAACCGAGCATCTCCCCGCTGGAAGCATACGGCGGGGGCCTCTTCCAAAAGAAGACATGAGGGGTCTGTGGATCGTCCATTCGCGATTTCGGGGCGCGCGATCTGGCGGACAAGGGGTCGTGAGGTCTTATGGCCCGAGACCTGATCCCAGATGGTGCATTGATCCATCCTGCATGTTCGATCCGCGATTGCGATTTGGGGGCATGGACCGAGATCGGGGCGCTGTGCGTGCTGCTCAACAGCAGTATTGGCGATTACAGTTACTGTGCGCGCGGCTGCGATATTGCCAATGCCACTCTCGCCAAATTCGTCAATATCGCGGCCAATGTGCGGATCTCCCCAGGCTGACGTCTCAGGCAGCGCGCGACTGCGCATCCATCTTGCCCAGCAGACGCTCAAGATCTGGGTCCATGTCCCCGAAAGGTGCGTCAGCGAAGCGGAACCAGCGCATGCTGCGGTATTCGCGGATGTCATACTCCGGCAGAGCGCCCGCCTTGCCCTGCAGCAGATACCACAAGGCCACATCCTCGTGCGGTTTGGCACCGCTCGTCTCGGTGATCGTCAGGAACGCGGGTGCGCTCTGCACGAAAACCGCCGCCATGCGCAATCCCTCGCGACATTCGCGAATGACGGTCTGGCGCGGGTGTTGGCCGGGCGCGACGTGCCGACCCGGCGGCAACCAGAGCCCGGAGCTAATATGATCGCCGAGCAGGATCTGGCCCTGATCCACGACCGGAAAATTGCTGACCAGATGCATCGGCGGGCTGGCCGGCGGGGCCAGGCGGCACAAAGGTGCTCCGGAGCGGACCCAGGCTCGCGCGCGGCCGAGATGGTCATTTTCCAGCAGGTCGCCGGGACGGATCAGCCGAAGTTCAGCCTCGATCAGGCTTGCATAGCTCATCTCGAAACTCACTGCGCGGCCAGCGCGTAAGGAGCGGTCGCACCCAGCAGGCGCTGG
>SLKB01000294.1 GCA_007134805.1 Paracoccaceae bacterium | reverse complement strand
CTTCTGATGCAGGCTGTCGCGCGGCTGCCGCAAGGCGCCGTGATCCTGCCGGGCTTCGATTTCGACATGCCCCCCCACGCCTGGGATGCCGTGGCCGATGCCGAGGGCGCCGAGGACCACCCGCAATACCGCTTCCTCGCGCTCATGCAGGCGCTCGGCCGCGCGCCCGACGCCCCGCAACCCTGGACGGCGACCGCCGCGCCCGCGCCGGCCCGCAACCGGCTCGTGTCGCTGGCGCTGCGGCCCGCGCCGATCACCGATCAGTGGATGCAGGAGGGCGCGGGCCTGGGCGATCTGCGCGCTGCCACAGCCCGGCTCAGCCTTCTCGAAGCCGCCAGCCCGCGCGATGAGGCGACCGCCATCGCGCTGCGCCTCGCCCAGGCCGCGCGGGATGGCCAGCGCGCGGCCCTGATCACCCCCGATCGCGATCTGACCCGCCGTGTCACCGCCGCGCTCGATGCCTGGCGGATCACGCCGGATGACAGCGCCGGCCGGCCGCTCGCGCTTTCGGCGCCGGGGCGGTTCCTGCGGCAGGTCGCGGCGCTGATGGCGCAGCGGCTTGATGCGCAGGGGCTGCTTGCGCTGCTCAAGCATCCGCTGTGCCATGTGGGGGACGGGCGCGGCGCGCATCTGTTGCATACCCGCGATCTGGAACTGCGCCTGCGCCGCAAGGGCGTGGCCTTCCCCGACGCGGCATGGCTGCGCCGCTTCGGGGGCGCGCAGGGCTGCAGCGCCTGGGCCGACTGGCTGAGCGCGACCCTGCCACCCGCGCCCGCGCCTGCGCCCCAACCCCTTGCGGCGCATGTCGCGCAGCATCTGGCGCTCGCCGAGCGGCTCTCGCGCGCGGATGCCGGCGCGCCCGATGAGCTTTGGGCACAGGCCGCAGGGCAAGTGGCGAGGCGCGCCATGTCGGGCCTTGCGCAAGAGGCCGCGCATGGTCTGGCACTCAGCCCGCGCGACTATGAGGCCTTCGTCACGGCCTATCTGCAGGGGTTTGACGTGCGCGATCCTGTCGCCGCGCATCCCGGCATCATGATCTGGGGCACGCTCGAAGCGCGGGTGCAGGGCGCGGATCTCGTGATCATGGCGGGGCTGAATGAAGGTGTCTGGCCCAAGGCGCCCGAGCCCGACCCCTGGCTCAACCGCCGCATGCGCCGGGATGCCGGCCTTCTGCTGCCCGAGCGTCAGATCGGGCTTTCGGCGCATGATTTCCAGCAGGCCATCGGCGCGCCCGAGGTGATGCTCAGTCGCGCCCTGCGCAGTGCCGAGGCGCAGACAGTTCCCTCGCGCTGGCTCAACCGGCTGATCAATCTGCTTGGCGGGCTGAAGGATCAGCACGGCGATGCGGCACTTGCCGCGATGCTCGCCCGCGGTGCGCATTGGGGCGCGATGGCCACCGCCTTCGAGAGCGACCATCGCCACACGCCGCGCGATCTGCCCGCCCCGCGCCCCGCACCCGCCCCGCCGGTCAGCGCGCGCCCGCGCGAATTGCCCGTGACCGGCATCAACCGCCTGATCCGCGACCCGTATGGAATATACGCGCGCTATGTGCTGGGGCTGCGCCCGCTCGGGCCCCTCGCGCCCCGGCCCGATGCGGCCCTGCAGGGCATGATCCTGCACGACGTGCTCGAGCATTTCACCCGCGCCGCCCCCGAGCCCGACCCGGAGGCACAGATCCTGCGCCTCTTGCACGCGACGCTCGCCCGCGACGTCCCCTGGCCCGCCGCACGCGCCTTGCTCGCGGCCCGCGCGGGCCGCATGGCGCAGGCTTTCCTGCGCTTCCATCTCGCTCAGCCTGGCCGCGTGATCCTGCTGGAAGATCC
Organism: Paracoccaceae bacterium; assembly: GCA_007134805.1. Taxonomy (GTDB): domain Bacteria; phylum Pseudomonadota; class Alphaproteobacteria; order Rhodobacterales; family Rhodobacteraceae; genus Roseinatronobacter. The sequence goes on along the minus strand of SLKB01000294.1, from coordinate 2,176 downwards.
TGGCGGGATCGATCTGCGAGACCCGGCCTTCCGCCTGACCGCGCGGCCCGACCGGATCGACGAATGGCCCGATGGCGAGGTGCATATCATCGACTACAAGACCGGCACGCCGCCCTCGCACAAGGAGCAGGCGCATTATGACAAGCAACTCCTGCTGCAGGCCGTCATCGCCTCCGAGGGCGGGTTCAACGCCCTCGGCCCCCGCGATGTCGCGCGCATCACCTATCTGGGGCTGGGGGCGGGAGGAAAAGCCGTCGAGACCGATCTGGACGCGGGCGCCATCGCCACTGCCAGGTCCCAGCTCGACGAACTGATCACCGCTTATCTTGAGCCCGCGCGCGGCTTTGCCGCGCGCCGTGCCGTGCAGCGCGAAGGGGTCGAGGGCGATTATGACCACCTCGCGCGGTTCGGCGAATGGACCCAGGTGGACGAGCCGCAGCTGATCATCGTGGGGGCCGATGCAGTTTGACGACGCCACACGCGCGCAGAACCGCGCCTCGGACCCGTTCGCCTCGACCTGGCTTTCGGCGAATGCGGGCTCGGGCAAGACCAAGGTGCTGACCGACCGGGTGGCGCGGCTGTTGCTGCGCGGGGTGGCGCCGCAGCGCATCCTGTGCCTGACCTATACCAAGGCCGCGGCAAGCGAGATGCAGAACCGCCTCTTCGCGCTGCTTGGGACATGGGCGATGCTGCCCGAGGACAAATTGCGCGCGGCCCTCGCCGCGATCGAGGAAGACGCGCGCAGCCCCGCCCATCTGGCCGAGGCGCGCCGCCTCTTTGCCCGCGCGATCGAGGCGCCGGGCGGGCTCAAGATCCAGACCATCCATTCCTTCTGCGCAGCCCTCCTGCGCCGCTTCCCGCTCGAGGCCGGGCTCTCGCCGGCCTTCCGCGAAATGGACGCCCGCGCGAGCACCGATCTGCGCGCTGCGGTACTCGACGATCTGGCCGAGGGGGCAGGGCAGGGCGCGCTCGCCGCACTCGCCGAGGTGGTGGGCGGCACCGGGCTGGACGCGCTCCTCGCCGAGATCTGCGCGCAGGCGCCGCGCTTCGAGGCCGCCGACCCCGAGCAAGACCTCGCCCAGGCGCTCGATCTGCCCGCCGGGTTCGAGCCCGCGCAACTGCTGGCCGAGGTCTTCCTCGGTGATGAGGCCCGCCTGATCGCCTCGATCCTCCCAGCGCTCGAAGCGGGCAGCAAGAATGACGTCAAGGACGCCGAGAAGCTGCGCGCGATCCCGCTCGATGCCCCGGATCTCGACACGCTTGCGATGCTCGAAGGCGTGCTTCTGACCAAATCCGGCGCAAACCCCTTCACCGCCAAGATCGGCAAGTTCCCGACCAAGGACACCCGCGCCGCGCTCGGCCCCCTTCTTGCGCCCCTTGATGCGTTGATGGCGCGGGTCGAGGCCGCCCGCCCGCGCCGCCTCGGGCTTGGCGTGCTCATCCGCTCGCGCGCGCTGCACCGCTTTGCCCGTGCCTTCCTGCCCGCCTATGCGCGCGCGAAATCCGCGCGCGGCTGGCTCGATTTCGACGATCTGATCATCCGCACCGGACAGGTTCTGACTGACCCCGCAGTCGCGCAATGGGTGCTCTTCAAGCTCGATGGCGGGGTCGATCACATCCTCGTCGACGAGGCGCAGGACACAAGCCCCGGCCAGTGGCGCGTGATCGAGCATCTGGCGCAGGAATTCACCTCGGGCCTGGGCGCGCGCGATGCAAGCCGGACGCTGTTCGTTGTGGGCGACAAGAAACAGTCGATCTATTCCTTCCAGGGCGCCGATCTCGCGATCTTCGACGACATGCAGACGCAGTTCCGCACGCGCCTTGCCGATGTCGGGCTGCGGCTGAACGAGGCCGTGCTCGAGCATTCCTTCCGCTCCTCTGATGCGGTGCTGCGCAGCGTTGACACGACCTTCCGTCCACCGAACGAGACGGGGCTCGGCGGGGCACCGCAGCATCTCGCCTTCCACGCGGCGATGCCCGGCCGCGTCGATCTGTGGCCGGCGATCGCGCCCCCGGAAAAGCCATCGGATCCGGAATGGTATCAGCCGGTCGATATCCTCTCCGAGGAACACCACCACCGCCAGCTCGCCCGCCAGATCGCGCAAGAGTTGCGGCGCATGATCGACGCGCGGACCCTCATCCCGCATCGCGACGGCCCCCGCCCGATGACCGAGGG
>SLKB01000245.1 GCA_007134805.1 Paracoccaceae bacterium | reverse complement strand
TGCCTTCAAATCCTCTGCTCAGGCGCAAACCGGAAAGGAAAACGATATGGCGCTTCCTGACTTCTCCTTGCGTCAGCTTCTTGAAGCTGGCGTGCATTTCGGTCACCAGACACAGCGCTGGAACCCGCGCATGGCCCCGTATATCTACGGCGAGCGCAACGGGATCCACATCATCGATCTCACGCAGACCGTGCCGATGCTCGATGCGGCGCTCAATGTCATCCGCGAGACAGTCGCCAAGGGCGGCAGCATCCTGTTCGTGGGCACCAAGCGGCAGGCCTCGAAAGCGATTGCCGATGCGGCCGAGAAATCGGCGCAATACTACATGAACCACCGCTGGCTGGGCGGCACGCTCACCAACTGGAAAACCGTGTCGCAGTCGATCCAGCGGCTCAAGGCCATCGACGAGCAGCTCGACAGCGGCGCCGAGGGCCTGACCAAGAAGGAACGGCTTGGCATGGAGCGCGAACAGACGAAGCTTCAGGCCTCGCTCGGCGGGATCCGCGATATGGGCGGCGTGCCCGATCTGCTGTTCGTGATCGATGTGAACAAGGAAGACCTCGCCATCTCCGAGGCACGCAAGCTCGGCATCCCGGTCATCGCGGTCGTCGACACGAACTGCCCCCCCGAGGGTGTCGACTACATCATTCCCGGCAATGACGACGCCGCCCGCGCGATCGCGCTTTATTGCGATCTGGCCTCGCGCGCAGCCCTTGACGGGATGAGCGCGCAGATGGGTGCGGCCGGGATCGATCTCGGCGCGCTCGAGGAGACGCCGGTCGAAGAGGTTCTGGCCGAAGCCGGGGTCGAGGCCAGCGAAACCTGAACCTCGCCCTTGACATGATCCTGTGACATGGGGCGCGGCAGGATCGCGCCGCGTGTCACACATCTTTTCTGCAGGAGAACACTCATGACGATCACCGCTTCAATGGTGAAGGAACTGCGCGAAGCCACCGGCGCGGGCATGATGGATGCCAAGAAGGCGCTGAGCGAGACCAATGGCGACATGGAGGCCGCGCAGGACTGGCTGCGCACCAAGGGCCTCGCGAAGGCGGCGAAGAAGTCGGGCCGGATCGCCGCCGAGGGGCTTGTCGGCGTTGCGGTTGACGGCGCGACCGGGGTTGCCGTCGAGATCAACTCGGAAACCGATTTCGTCGCCAAGAACGCGGAATTTCAGGGCATGGTTGCCCAGATCACGACCGCAGCCCTTGGCGCGCACAGCGTTGATGAACTGAATGGTGCCGATGTGGGCGGCAAGCCGGTCTCGACCGTGCTGACCGATGCCATCGCCAAGATCGGCGAGAACATGACCCTGCGCCGCATGGCACGCATCGAGGGCGATACGGTCGCTGCCTATGTCCATAATGCCGCGACCGAGGGCATGGGCAAGATCGGGGTGCTGGTCGCGCTGAAAGGTGCCGACACCGGCATCGGCAAGCAGCTTGCCATGCATATCGCTGCGACCAATCCCGCGTCGCTGTCGCAGGCCGATCTGGATCCCGCGATGATCGAGCGCGAGAAATCGGTCCTGACCGAGCAGGCGCGCGAATCGGGCAAGCCCGAGGCCGTCATCGAGAAGATGATCGAGGGCCGGATGAAGAAATTCTTCGAGGAAGTGACCCTCCTCGGCCAGAAATTCGTCATGGACCCCGACAAGACCGTGGCCGATGTGGCCAAGGATGCGGGCGTCGAGATCCTGGGCTTTGTCCGCATGGAAGTGGGCGAGGGGATCGAGAAGAAGGAAGAGGATTTCGCAGCCGAAGTGGCCAAGCTTCAGGGCTGAGCGCGTACGACCGCGCGACCTCCATAACGGCGCCCGAGGGGCGCCGTTTTTCGTTCGTGGGGTGCTGGCAGGAGATCGCGTCTCAGGGGCGGGCGAGCAGCGTGTCGCAGCGCTCGGTCCGCAGGCAGGCTTCCGTGATCCGGGGCGCGAGCGCCTGCATCGCGTCGAACTGTGTCAGGAACACCTGGCCTGTCAGATCGCCCAGAAGATGGCTGCGCTGCAACTGGTCCATCACCGGGCCTTTCACCTCGGAGAGGTGGAACTGCACCCCCGCCGCATGCAGGCGGTCATTGATCGCCTCGAGGCTTTCCAGCGCAGAGGCGTCGATATAGTTGATCGCTGTCGCCTGCAACACGACATGGCGCAGACCCGGCGTCTCCGAGAGCGCCTGCACGATCCGATCTTCAAGCGCGCGCGCATTTGGGAAATAGAGCGATTCGTCCACCCGGATCGAGAAAACCTCGGGATCGGTAACGACTGCGTGCCGCTCGACATTGCGGAAATGCTCGGTCCCGGCGACCTGACCCACCACGGCCATATGCGGCCGCGACGTCCGGTAGAGATAGAGCACGAGCGACAGGCCGACCCCGGCAAGCAGCCCCGGCTCGACCCCGACAAAGAGGGTCACCCCCATGGTCGCAGCCATCGCGGCACCGTCGGCCTTGGAATAGGCCCAGGTGCGGGGCAGGGCGCGGAAATCCAGCAGCGAGAGCACGGCAACCACGATGATCGCCGCAAGCGTGGCGCGTGGCAGATGGAACATCAGCGGTGTCAGTGCCAGGAGCGCGATCCCGACCAGCAGCGCGGTGAAGGCTCCGGCTGCGGGGGTGGCTGCACCGGCGTCATAATTGACGATCGAGCGTGACAGCCCGCCTGTGACCGGCATGGCCGAACTCACACCCGCGCCCAGATTGGACAGGCCAAGGGCGATCAGTTCACGATCCGGATCGAGCGACTGGCGTTTGCGCGCAGCGAGGGTCTGGGCGATCGAGATCGACTCGACATAACCCACCAGTGCGATCATCAGCGCAGGTGCCGCCAGCAACTGGATGAGTGTGAGATCGACCGCCGGCATGCCGAATTGCGGAAGCCCGCGCGGCACTTCGCCCAGAACGGCAACCCCCTGCGCCTGCAATCCGAACAGCCATACCGCCAGCGTCGTCCCGGCGACCGCGATAAGCAACCCCGTCTTGCCGAGCAGACGCGCGAGCGGTGCCCCGAGCCCGAGGCGCTGCAACAGGCGCGCGATACCTGTCCGCGACCAGATCAGAAAGCCGAGCGTGAGCGCCGACAGAGCGAGCGTTGGCCAGGACGGGCTCGCGATGTTCCGCATCAGGGACGGCACGATTTCGAGCACGGTGCGCCCGCCGATATCGGCGCCAAGAAGATGGCGTAACTGGCTGGCGGCAATCAACAATCCGGCCGAGGTGATGAAACCCGAAATGACTGGGTGGCTGAGAAAACTGGCAATGAACCCCAATCGGAGTATCCCCATCGCGAACAGCATCGCTCCGGACAGAAGGGCAAGCCAGAGCGCCGCAAGCTGGAATTCCGGGCCGCCGTCCTGGGCCACATTGCCCGCCGCCGCTGCGGTCATCAGCGCCACGACAGCAACCGGCCCGACAGCCAGGCTCGGCGAGGATCCGAAGGCGGCATAGATCAGAAGCGGCAGAACCGCACCATAAAGCCCGGCCTGTGGCGGAAGTCCCGCTAGCATCGCATAGGCCATGCCTTGCGGGATGATCATGATGGCAACAACGGTCGCGGCGATCATGTCATTGTTGAGATCACTGCGCCTGTAGCCGCGCACCCAACGCAGGAAGGGGAATATCTTCTCGCTCATCACGTCTTTACCTGAACATATGCGTCGACCATCCCGGCATGGCGGGGCTCTGTGGCTATATACGGATGCCCATACATATTACAAGCTTTGAATATTACATGTGGTGCACGCGGGCTTGGTATGATATGTGAAACTCATAATCAGTATTATGTTATAAATGTAATGATCCCGCTCGGCTTGCAGCACGCCGCGCCAATCGCTAAGACGCGCAGATCGCCCCATCAGCACAAGGCTCTTCGCATGATTCCGCGCTATTCTCGTCCCGACATGGTTGCGATCTGGTCTCCGCAAAGCAAGTTCCGCATCTGGTACGAGATCGAGGCCCATGCATGCGACGCGCAGGCTGAGCTTGGCGTGATCCCCGCCGAGAGCGC
>SLKB01000273.1 GCA_007134805.1 Paracoccaceae bacterium | reverse complement strand
TTCCCGCAACCATCATCCTGCGGCCCTTCAACTTCGACACGCTCGCCATCCGCACCTTCCGCCTCGCGCAGGATGGCCGGCTCGAGGAAGCCTCCACCTCAGCCCTCCTGATCGTCGCCGTAGGCATCCTCCCAGTCATCATCCTCAGCCGCGCCATGAACAAATAACCCAAACCCACCCCGAGCAACACCACCCCACGCCGCACAACAAAACCAACCACAACACCCAATGGCAAAGGTGAGATCACCCGATCGCGCTCGCCCGGCAATCCGACGAGGTGTCGGGGCGCGCGCCAAGGCGGGCGCATTCGGAGTAGACCGCATGCAATTGCGGATCCGGCGGGATGCAGTGATCGCGCGGTATCATGGCTGTGGATCGAGGATGGAGGCGAGGAGCGGGTTCGGGAAACGCCGATCTCGTGTTACGGCAAGGAAGGATTCGACGATCCCTTCGAGCTTGACCGCCTCGACCAGCAGTCCTGAGGCCAATTCGTCCTGAACGACAATGGGCGGGATCACCGCAAGCCCCGTATCCTCGCGGGCAAGAAGCCTCAGCATCGCCATGTCGTCCACCTCAGCCGCGATCCCGGGCGCGATCCCGAGCCGGCTGATAAGCGCATCGAAGGCGTCGCGAAGCGCGGTCCCGCGCGAGGGCAGCACGATAGGTTCCCGCGCGAGCAGATCAGCGAGCTGCCGCGGTGACGCACCGATCCGTGCAGGCGTACCGATCAGGCTGACGGGCTGTTCCGAAAGCCGGTGGACCAGCCAGAGGCTGGCGGCATCGCGTGGCGGCGCAAGATTCGTGAGTACCACGTCAAGCGAGGTCGCCTCGAGCCCGCGAAGCAACTCTGCCTGACTGCCCGAGCGCAAAACTACCTCGACATCGGAGCGTCCGATCAGCGGACGCAGGAACTTGAGCTGGAAATTGCGCGACAATGTGGACAGCGCGCCCACCCGCAGCGCTCGCCGGCCGCGCCCTGTCTCACGCAGCGTCGCGGTCAGGTCCTCGGCGGTGCGGAAGATGGCCTCGGCGTGATCGAGTGCGATATGCCCCGCTTCGGTCATCACGAGGGTTCGGCCGCGCCGCTCAAACAGGTCATGGCCGAGGGTCTGTTCGAGCGTTCGGATCTGGGTGGAGAGTGCTGATTGCGAAAGATTCAGCCGGCGCGCCGCTGCGGTGAGTGAACTGTCCGTGGCCACGGCCCGGAACAAGCGGAGATGGTGGAGGTTGATCTGCGGCATCGTTCTGTTTTCTGAATTAGCAGCCGTCAGAATATGTAATTTTCTAGCGATCATCCAGCCGCTATCTGCACCACGCATTCCATTCCTTGCGGAGACTGTCAGATGGATCCAATGTCGCTCGCCCCTGTCCCGCTGCTCGCTGCTGCTGTTTTCGCAGCAACCCGGGCCGGACGCCGTCCTGCCGGGGTCCCGTCGGTTGCCGAAACTGCGGCGCTAAGCGCGCTTGCACTGTCGCTTGCAGGGGTGGTGTGGCTTATAGTCGCGGGACCTTCTAGCCTTTCAGTCGGGGCGGGGGTGGGGCTTTTCGCACTGCGGCTCGATGCCGTGAGCGCAACGATGGCAGTGCTCGTCGCCTTCATCGGCTGGGTCGTGGTGCGGTATTCGCGCCGTTACCTCGACGGCGAGGCCCGCGAGGGTCGGTTCCATGCGCTTATGCTGTCCACGCTGGCAGGAGTGCTGGTGCTGGTGCAGTCCGGAAGCCTTCTGGTGCTTGTCGCGGCCTTCGTCACTGTCGGGCTCGGCCTGCGGCAGCTGCTGCTCTTCCATCCCGAGCGGGACGAGGCGCGGCGGGCGGCCGCAAAATTCTCACTAGTCTGGGGGGCGGGTGATGCGGCGGTGATCCTTGCCGCTTTCCTGCTCTGGTCCTCCTTCGGCACAACCGATCTTGCGGTGATCAACATGGCTTCATCGGCGGGCTTGCCAGCTACGGCGCAAGGGGCGGTTGCGCTTCTGGTCCTTGCAGCGGCTCTCAAGACGGCCGCCTTTCCGCTGCATGGCTGGCTGACCGAGGTGATGGAGGCGCCGACCCCGGTCTCGGCAATGCTGCATGCAGGCATCGTCAATGCTGGCGGGTTTCTCCTGATCCGTATGGCCGATCTCTTGCAGGCGAGTCCTGGTGCGATGGCCGCGCTGGTGATGATCGGCGGGCTCACGGCGCTGTTCGGGGCGGTCGTGATGCTGACCCAGTCGGCGGTCAAGACGGCGCTGGCCTGGTCGACTGTCGCGCAGATGGGCTTCATGTTGCTGCAATGTGGCCTCGGCCTCTGGGCGCTGGCGCTGCTGCATATCGTGGCGCATTCGCTCTACAAGGCGCATGCGTTCCTGTCCTCGGGCGGGGCGGTGCAGGCGGTCGCGGACGTTCGCCGGCCGGGGCCTGTGGCTGTGCCGGGACTAGGTGCTGTGGTCAGGGCCTTCCTGATGGCGGTTGTCCTCTACGCTGTCGTCGCAGCGGGGTTCACCGCTATCGCGGCCGAGAAGTCGGCGCAGGCGCTCGCGCTCGGCATGATCCTCGTATTTGGGGTTGCCTATCTCGTCGCGCAGGGTCTCGCAGACGAGGCGCCCGCTGCGCTGACGCGGCGGACAGCAGGGGCTTCGGCTGGTGCGGCGATTGCTTATTTCACCTTCCACCAGATTGCGGGCGCGCTCTGGGGCGGGGTGCTGCCGGCGACACCCGCAGCGGGGGCGCTGGAATGGGCGCTCATCGTGCTCGCGCTCCTGTCTTTTGGTCTGGTGGCCTTTGCGCAGGCCCTGTTCCCGCTCTGGGCGCATCACCCGGCTGCGGCGGGGCTGCGGGTTCACCTCGCCAATGGCCTTTATCTGAACGCGCTCCTCGACCGACTGATCGGCGAGCTGAAATTCCCCAAGACCCCTTGAGCCCCTATCCAACGGAGACCTCCATGTTTCTCAAGTCGATCGATATCGCTCCTGCCCGGATCGCAGCGATCCTCAAAGCCGCCGAAGGGGCTGCTCGCGCCATCCCGCCTGCCTTTCCACTCTCAGCGACAGTCGCGGTCAACCCGTTCCTCGGCCAGACCAACGAGGATCTGGCAACTGCCTCCGCACGGCTCGCGCGCGTCGTCGGGGTCGCACTGACACGCCCACGTGCCGAGTTTGCCGCCGAACTTTCAGCGGGCCGGATCACCGAGGATGATCTTGACGCTGCGCTAGGTGCCAGCACGTCGGCGCTGAAGCCTGCCGGTCTCTCAGAGCTGAAGGCCGCGCTCGCTGCGCCCGCGCCGACGCCTGCCGCAGTGCCCACTGTGGCCGATCTCGCTGCGCCTGCCACCGGCACTGACTGGCCTGCGCTGATCGCGCGCGCCTTCGGGCTCTGGGCCGCAGGGCAGTTCGACCGGGGGCAGGCGCTCTGGACACCTCCGCCGGGGCAGGGTGCCTTTGCGGCCTGGCGTGAATGGGCGACCCATGACCTCACCCCCGAAATTGCGGGGCTCAGGGGCTTTTGCGCGCATGTCGCTGCTGCTCCCGACACTGCCGAGCGTGCAATCATGCGCGCGGCCGAGTGTCTGGGAATCAGCGAGGCTGCGGCGCCGACTGCGTTCCACCGGCTGCTGACCAGCCTCGGTGGCTGGGCGCAGCATGCCCGCTGGCTGCTGTGGGAGGCCGAGTTGACCGGCCGCAGTGACACGACGATCATCGATCTCCTGGCGATCCGGCTGACCTGGGAGGAGGCGCTGCTCGCGCATACCCCTGCGGTTGCTGCACCGTGGGCAGAGGTGGTCCGGGCGCATGCTGAACCGGTTGCGCCGACGGCTGATCAGGTGATCGACGCCATCCTGCAGGAGGCGGCCGAGCGAGGCCATCAGCGCGGGCTTGCCGTGGCGCTGACCGGGCTGAAACCGCAGACAGGCCGCCCGGCGCTGCAGGCCGCCTTCTGCATCGACGTGCGCTCCGAAGTGTTCCGCCGCGCGCTCGAGGCGCTGGACCCCGGCATCGCGACAATCGGTTTCGCGGGCTTTTTCGGGCTGCCGCTCGCGCAC
>SLKB01000168.1 GCA_007134805.1 Paracoccaceae bacterium | reverse complement strand
CGCTGGTGGATGACCTGAGCCTCATCGCGCCCTGCCGCACATGCTGCGGCGGGGCGTCTCCGAGAGCAGCGGAGGGGCCATGGCCGACGTCCTCAAGATGATCGCGCAGCGCCTCGCGCTTGGGGTGCTGACCTTGTTCGTTGTGTCGCTCGTGATCTTTGGGGCGACCGAATTGCTACCCGGTGATCTGGCTTCGACGCTGCTGGGGCAGGCGGCCACGCCCGAGACCGTGGCTGCGCTGCGCCGGCAGATGGGGCTCGATCAACCTGCGCCGGTGCGCTACTGGGCGTGGCTCATGGGCGCGCTGCAGGGGGATTTCGGGGTCTCGCTCGCCACGCGGCGTCCGATTGCGGACATGATCGGCGCGCGGCTTGGCAATACGATCTTTCTCGCGCTTTATGCGGCCGCCATTGCAGTGCCGATCGCGCTGACGCTGGGGATCCTCGCGGCCCTCTGGCGCAACTCGCTCTTCGATCGCTCGGCCAATGCCGGCGCGCTCTCGGCCATCTCGTTTCCGGAGTTCTTCCTAGGCTACCTCCTGATCCTGTGGCTTGCGCAGTCGGGCTATTTTCCCTCGATGGTGCGCCTGCCCCCGACCGCGAGCCTGGGCGACAAGCTCTATGCTGCCTTCCTGCCCGCGCTGACGCTGACGCTTGTGGTCACAGCCCACATGATGCGGATGACGCGGGCGGCCATCATCAACCTGATGGCCTCTCCCTATATCGAGATGGCGCGGCTCAAGGGCATCTCGCCCCTGCGCATCGTGCTGCGGCACGCGCTGCCCAACGCGCTTGCTCCGATCATAAATGTGATCGCGATCAATCTGGCCTATCTGATCACTGGTGTCGTCGTGGTCGAAGTGGTGTTCGTCTATCCCGGGCTGGGCCAGTTGATGGTCGACTCGGTGTCAAAGCGCGACATTGCCGTCGTGCAGGCCATCGCGCTGATCTTCGCGGCGGCCTATGTGCTCTTGAACCTCACGGCGGATGTGCTCTCGACGCTCACCAATCCGCGGCTGATGAAACGGGGCTGAGCGGATGACCTTGCCGCTTTTCCTGATCCTCGCGCTCATTGGCAGCATCGTCCTTTCCTGGGGAACGCGCGCAGCGGTTGCCGGCGTGCTGCCGCACTCTGTCGCCTATAAGGTCCGCGAGATGCCGCTGACTGCGTGTTTCGGGCTGATCGTGATTGCGATCTTCGTCTTCATGGCCGTCTTTGCACCGCTTCTGGCGCCGTTTCCCGAACGCGCTGTGGTCGGCTCCCAGTTCCAGCCTTGGGCGGCGCCGAATTATCTGGGCACTGACCGGCTTGGCCGCGACATGCTGTCTCGACTTATCTATGGCGCGCGCAACACGGTGGGGATTGCGTTTCTGACCACGGCGCTCGCCTTTGTCGTGGGCTCGATCCTCGGCATCTGGGCGGCCCTTAGGGGTGGGTGGCTCGATCAGGTGCTCTCGCGCTTTGTCGATGCGCTCATGGCGATCCCGTCGCTCATCTTCTCGCTTCTTCTGCTGACGATCTTCGGCACCTCCGTCACCACGCTGATCCTCGTCATCGCGGCAATCGATGCCACCCGCGTCTACCGCATCGCACGGTCGGTGGCGCAGGGCATCGTGGTCATGGACTATATCGAGGCCGCGCGGCTGCGTGGCGAGGGCAACTGGTATCTCATCCGGCGCGAAATCCTGCCCAATGCGCTCGCCCCCCTTGTCGCGGAATTCGGGCTGCGGTTCTGTTTCGTTTTCCTCACGATATCTTCGCTCTCGTTCCTGGGGCTTGGGATCCAGCCACCCATGGCGGACTGGGGCTCGATGGTGCGCGACAATGCAACGCTGATCACTTTCGGCGACATCACGCCGCTCCTGCCAGCGGGGGCGATCGCGCTCCTTACGGTCGCGGTCAATTTCGTCGTCGATTGGCAGTTGCATCGTGCCTCTGGGCTCAAGGAGTAGCCACCATGTCCGACACCCCATTGCTGGAGATACGCAACCTGCGGATCGACGGGCGCGCCGGGACCGATTGGGTGCCGATCATCAAGGACATCGATCTCGAGCTCCGGCGCGGCGAGGTGCTGGGTCTCATCGGGGAATCCGGCGCCGGAAAATCCACACTCGGGCTTGCCGCGATGGGGTTTGCCCGCGATGGCTGCCGGATTTCGGGGGGGTCGATCCGCTTCGATGGGATCGACCTTGTCGCAGCCCGTGAGACCAAGCGCCGGCACTTGCGCGGCAAGCGAATCGCCTATGTCGCGCAATCGGCCGCCGCCAGTTTCAACCCTGCGCACAAGCTGATCGACCAGTATTGCGAGGGTCCGGTGATCCACGAGGTCATGTCGCGGCGCGAGGCGGCCCATGACGCGGTCGAACTGTACCGCAAGATGCGCTTGCCCAACCCCGAGGATATCGGCTTTCGCTACCCGCATCAGGTGTCGGGCGGGCAGTTGCAGCGCGCGATGACGGCGATGGCCATGGCATGCCGCCCCGATCTGATCATCTTCGACGAGCCAACGACCGCCCTCGACGTGACCACCCAGATCGAGGTTCTGGCCGCGATCCGCGATATCGTCAGTCAGTTCGGCACAGCCGCAATCTACATCACGCATGACCTTGCAGTCGTCGCGCAGATGGCGGACCGCATCAAGATCCTGTTGCGCGGTGAAGAAATCGAGGAAGCGGACACCCGCACGATGCTCCGCGCGCCGCAGGCCGAGTATACGAAAAGCCTCTGGTCCGTGCGCCGCTTCGCCAAGACGGCCGCCCCGGTGCCGCGCGATGCGCCGATGCTGTCAGTGCGCGCGGTGACCGCCGCCTATGGGCAGACCGATGTGCTCCATGAGGTGAGTGTTGACATCCACCCCGGACGTACGGTCGCCGTGGTGGGCGAAAGCGGTTCGGGCAAATCGACGCTCGCGCGTGTCATCACTGGGCTCCTGCCGCCGCGGGAGGGATCCGTAGAAATGAACGGAGAGGCGCTGCCGCGAGATTACCGCGCGCGCAGCCGCGACCAATTGCGCCAATGCCAGATGATCTACCAGATGGCCGATACGGCGCTGAACCCGAAATTGCCCATCGGCCAGATCATCGGCCGACCTGCACAGATGTATCTCGGAATGCACAGGCGTGCCTTGCGCGCGCGGGTGCGCGACCTCTTGTCGCTCATCGAACTCGAGCCTGACCAGTATATCCATCGCCTTCCCTCGGAACTCTCCGGCGGGCAGAAGCAACGTATCGGCATCGCCCGTGCCCTGGCGGCCGACCCGAAACTGGTGATCTGCGACGAGGTCACCTCCGCGCTTGATCAGATCGTGCAGGAAGGCATTCTGCGCCTGCTCGACCGGCTGCAATCGGAACTGGGCCTGTCCTACATGTTCATCACGCATGATCTTGCGACCGTGCGCGCGATCGCCGATGATGTGGTGGTCATGCAGAACGGCCGCGTGGTCGAGCACGGGACCACGGATGAGATTTTCACACCCCCGCATGCGCCCTATACCGAGCTTCTACTTTCGTCGGTGCCACGCATGGATCCAGACTGGCTCACCCAGCTTCTCGATGCGCGCCGCGTCCCCCGGGAGCACTCGGCACCAGGATTTTCAAGGGGGTAGGGGCCCCCTTGAAGCAGGGGGCGGGGTAGGCAGCCACCCCCCGACCTTCCCCTCAGCCGTCCACCCCGCCCATCCGGCAGATGAGCTTCCACTCCTCTGCGCGCACGGGCTGCACTGACAGCCGCGGCTGGCTAACGAGCGCCATCTCGCGCAAGGCAGGCTCCTCCTTGATCTCCCGCAGTTCCACGGGCCGGGCGAGCGGCGTCACGGCCCGCACATCCACGCAGTCCCAGCGCGGATCATCCGTCGTGCTGTCAGGATGCGCCCTTGCACAGATTTCGCAGATCCCGACGATCGCCTTGTCGCCCTTGCTGTGATAGAAAAATGCCCGGTCGCCCAGTTCCATCTCGCGCATGAAATTGCGCGCCTGGTAATTTCGCACCCCGTCCCATTCCTCGCCCTTGTCCTCCCT
>SLKB01000125.1 GCA_007134805.1 Paracoccaceae bacterium | reverse complement strand
CCCGCACAGCCAATCGCGTGCAGCAGTTTCTCGTTGGTGCCCGGAACCTCGCGCGGCTGGATCATGCCGATCAGCCGGTGCTGTGTCTTCAGGCAATCCTCGATCATCGCCAGATAGCGCGGCTCGAAGATGTGCAGCGGCAGCCGCGCGCGCGGCAGCAGCAAGGCACCGGGAAGCGGGAAAATCGGGATCAGGTCCGGCAGATCTTTGATGCGCAACATGCGGGTCAACCTAAGCCGATCCATGGCTCAGGCAAATATCATCGAGCTGAGTTTCCGCCGGCCCTTCGCCACCAGCGGATCATTCGGCTTGAGCGCATCGAATATCTTGAAAAGCTGGGTTTTTGCAGCGGCGTCGTTCCACTCCCGGTCGCGCCGGAACAGATCGAGCAGCATGTCGATCGCGGCCTCAGTGTCGCCATGGGCGTAGAGTGCCTGCGCCAGATCGAACCGGGCCTGATGATCGTCGGGATCGGCCTCGACGCGCGCGCGCAACTCGTCAACGGGCCCAGCCGATTCCGCCTGTCGCGCAAGGTCGAGCTTCGCGCGGGCCGCGTCGAGTTCGGCCGCACCCGCGATCGCAGCCGGGGCATTCGCAAGAAGCGCCTCGGCCTGGTCGAGATTGCCGGCCGCGATCTGCGCGCGTGCCAGCCCCCCCAGCGCACGGGCATTCTCGGGCTCTTCGGAAAGGACCGCCGCGAAGACCTGCACCGCATCGCTCAGCGCGCCCTGGTCGATCATCTGCTCGGCTTCGTCAAGTGCGGCACCAAGGCCGCCGTCACCGGCGAGATTGGCCAGCTTGGCGACGAACTCCTTGATCGCCGAGGGCGGCTGCGCACCCTGGAAGCCATCGACCGGCTGGCCCTGGAAGAAGGCATAGACAGTGGGGATGGATTGCACCCGCAATTGCGCCGCGACCGCCTGGTTCTCGTCGACATTGACCTTGACCATGCGCAGCTTGCCGCGCGCGGCGCGCACCTCGGCCTCCAGCGCGGGGCCGAGCGTCTTGCACGGCCCGCACCACGGCGCCCAGAAATCGACGATCACCGGCACCTCGCGGCTGGCCTCGATCACATCGGCCATGAAGCTCTGATCGGTGCCGTCGATGATCAGGTCGTCCTGACTGGCCGTCTTCTGTCCGCCCAATTCCAGCATGTCTGCCCTCACGGTTGAACTGCATCTCCGGCCCTATATGGGCCAGATGGTGCGAAAGGGGAAGGCCCGCGTGCTACAGATCGAAACTTGCGAAGACGGGCGCGTGGTCGGATGGCTGACGCCAGCCCCTGACCTCGCGCAGGATGCGCGAGCCATGCGCGGCGGTGGCGATGTCGCGGCTTGCCCAGATATGGTCAAGCCTGCGCCCCTTGTCGGCCGCATCCCAGTCGCGCGCCCGGTAGGACCACCAGGAATAGAGCTGGCCCTCGGGGATGTCCTGGCGCGTTATGTCCACCCAGCCGCCAGCATGCTGCGCGTCGGTCAGATGCGCGACCTCGATCGGCGTATGCGAGACGACCTTCAGAAGCTGCTTGTGCGACCAGACATCATCCTCGCGCGGGGCGATGTTCAGGTCGCCGACAAGGATCGCCTTCTCGGGCGGGCCGTCGCGGAAGAAATCGCGCATCTCGGCCACGAAATCGAGCTTGTGGCCGAATTTCGCGTTCTCCTCGCGGTCAGGGATGTCGCCGCCCGCAGGGATGTAGCAATTATGGATCGTGACCCCGTTTTCCAGCCGCGCCGCGACATGGCGCGCATCCCCCTTGCCGACCCAGTCGATATGCCCCGCATCCTCGAGCGGCAGGCGCGACAGGATCGCCACACCGTTATAGCCCTTCTCGCCGCGCGCCACCCAATGCCCGTACCCGGCCTGCGCGAAAAGGTCGAAAGGGATCTTCTCGACCGGGCTCTTGCATTCCTGCAGGCAGAGGATATCGGGCGACTCTGCGCGCAAGAGCTTGAGCACAAGGCTCGCGCGCAGCCGGATCGAATTGATGTTCCAGGTGGCCAGAGTGAAAGGCATGTCGTAGGGCTCTCCAGTTTATTGCGCCCCTCCTTGCACGTCTGCGCGCCTGTCGACAAGCCGGAAATACGTAGCACCTGCTGCGGGTTACGAGGCCAGCCGGTATCCCCCCGATTCCGTCAGCAGGATCGAGACATTCGACGGGTCGGGCTCGATCTTCTGGCGCAGGCGGTAGATATGCGTCTCGAGCGTGTGGGTCGTCACGCCCGCATTATACCCCCAGACCTCGTGCAAGAGCACATCGCGCGGGACGACACCATCGGGCGCGCGGTAGAGATACTTGAGAATGTTGGTCTCTTTCTCGGTCAGGCGCACCTTGCGGTCGTTCTGGTCGATCAGCATCTTCTGGGCGGGCTTGAACATGTAGGGGCCCAGTTGAAAGACCGCGTTTTCCGACTGCTCATGCTGGCGCAGCTGCGCGCGCAACCGGGCAAGCAGCACCGGCAGCTTGAAGGGCTTGGTGATGTAGTCATTCGCGCCCGAGTCGAGCCCGAGGATCGTGTCGGCATCCGAATCATGCCCGGTCAGCATGATCACCGGCGCCTTGAAGCCGCTCTTGCGCATGCGTTTGCACAATTCGCGCCCATCCGTGTCGGGCAGGCCGACATCGAGAATTGCCAGATCGAACTGGCCCGCGCGGATCTGATTCATCGCCTCGGCCCCGTTGCTGGCCTCGAAGACATCAAATTCATCTGTCATCACAAGCTGTTCCGACAGCGCCTCGCGCAGGTCGTCATCATCGTCGACCAGCAGCAGTTTGTTCAGCTTTGCCATTGCTCACCTCATGGTTCTACCTACAGTGATGAGATGTGAAGCAATTGTGATCACTGCAAGATGTGGGGGGCCCGGGTCACGCGGACGTGTGAAAATACGCCCGAACATTTCAATTCTTTCAAAGCCGCGCTAGATCATCGGCGTCGGAGACGGAGAGCATTCCCCATGAGCCTTGGCCTGACTGCAATCGAGTTGATCAACCGCGCGCGTGCGGATCTGCGGCTGGGCGTGCCGATCGTGCTGCGGGAAAGCGGCGGCGGGCAGGCGCTGGTACTGGCGGTCGAGCCGGTGACCGAGGCGCGGCTGGGCGATCTGCGCGCGCTGGGCCCCGGCCTTGTGCTCGCGATCACGCAGCGGCGCGCGGCGACGCTCAAGGCGCGCGCCTATGACGCGGATCTCGCGCGCGTCGTCGTGCCTGAAGGTGTCGGCTGCGACTGGTTGCAGGCAGTGGCAGACCCGGCGGACGATCTGCGCTATCCGATGAAGGGCCCGCTGATGACCGAGCGCGAAGGCACGGCCGCGCTGCACCGCGCCGCCTTGCAGCTTGTGAAATCCGCGCAGCTCCTGCCGGCCGCGCTCGTGCAGCCGCTGGCCGACATGGAGGCGCTGCGCGGCACCGGGCTCACGGTGCTCGACACGGACGATGTCACGCGCGAGCTGGCGCGCGAGACCGTGCTCTACCCGGTCGTGCATGCGCGCCTGCCGATGCTGGCCGCGCAGGCAGGCCGCGTGCATATCTTCCGGCCGCGCGATGGCGGGGTCGAGCATTACGCCATCGAGATCGGCCAGCCCGATCGCGCGGCACCCGTCCTGACGCGCCTGCATTCGGCCTGTTTCACGGGCGATGTGCTGGGGTCGCTCAAATGCGATTGCGGCCCGCAGCTTCAGGCCGCGCTCGCGCAGATGGGAGATGCGGGGGCGGGCGTGTTGCTCTATCTCAATCAGGAGGGACGGGGCATCGGCCTGGCCAACAAGATGCGGGCCTATTCGCTGCAGGATCAGGGGTTTGACACGGTCGAGGCCAATCATCGGCTGGGTTTCGAGGATGATGAGCGCGACTTCCGCATTGGCGCGGCGCTCTTGCGCCGCATGGGGTTCTCGCGCGCAAGGCTTCTCACGAATAATCCCCGCAAGGTCGAGATGCTCAACGCGCATCGCGTCGAGGTGGTCGAGCGGGTGCCGCTGCGGGTGGGCGAGACTGTCGAGAACAGCGCCTATCTGGCCACCAAGGCCGCGAAATCGGGGCATCTGCT
>SLKB01000140.1 GCA_007134805.1 Paracoccaceae bacterium | reverse complement strand
CAAGCTACCGCGGTCACTTCCGGTTTCAAGAGACGACGGCTGAACTGGTCCGCACAAAAAGGTGTGGCACTCGCGAGGCTTACAGCGCCGGGAAAACCCGGCGCTGCAGTGGACGGAATGGGGGCGACTATTCGATGGTCACGGTGATGATCTCGGACATCAGCGGTGGCTCGTGCGCGATGTGGAAATGGTCGCCGAGAAGCAGCATGAATTGATGCGTGCCTGCGGGTAGATCGAGGGTAACCTCGGTCTGCCCACCGCCAAAATGCACATGCTGGTCATCGGCAGGCAGGGGCGCGTCGAAATCGATCGTGTCGGGATCAACATTGATCAGCAGGTGATGATGGCCTGTCGCCGGCCACTCTACACCTGCAGGTGCAACGCCGATACCGCGTGTCCCGAACAGAAACGTGACCGGATTCGAAACTGTATCGCCATCCTGGGGCGCGACGAAATAGACAACTGCACCTTCGGGGGCCGGTGTACGCGCCTCCTGGGCCGTGGCGGCAACCGGCACTGCGAGCAGCCCCAAAGCGATGAAAAACGAAACGGTCCTTGGCATTCTATCCTCCCTGAGCGCTTTATGCGTCCAGACAGGATAGCGTCAATCGCGCTAAAACGGTATCAACTTCGGTGAGGTTTCATCGCACGTGTTCTCGAGTGTCACTGAGCTCGCGGGGGCGCTGCCGGCGTCTCGATGCCGGCGCGGCGCCATCGATCCTGCTCGGCATGTTTGTCAAGCCACATGTTGCGATAGGCATTGTGATAGACATTGACCGCGAACCACCGCTCGAGCAGGCGGCCACGATTGCGCCGGCGGATCTCGAGGTCTTCGGCGGCGAGTTGTTCACGGATCCCCGAGTCACGGCCGAAGCGGCTGGCATGGGCGACGAGCCCCGGATCGGCCGGGCCTGCAGTCGCGCCGGGGTCGCCACCGAGGGCACGGGCCACATCGGCCCGCGGCTCGGGGTCGACGCGGTTGCGCCCGCCCGGCGTGGGCGGAGGCAGTTCGGACAGGTTTGGCGGCATGCTCAGAGGCCGCGTCGGGACGATCGAGAACTCGTCCGGGCCGTCGCTTGACGCGGCTGCGTGCATGAGGATCGGCGCCTCACGATCCGCACAGCCGGCAAGAGCCATCGCGGACACTGCAAGCGCTGCAAAACTCAAATGCCGATACGGCATGCCGGCCCCCTCGCATCTGCTCTCTTGGTCACCTGTTCTCTTAGCCCATCTTTTTGCCCCCGTCACGCCCTGCCGCGCGACGAGCAGTTTCAGCGCGCGGCAGAAGAGCCGCGACCGGAAAACAGGATCAGCATGACCGCGCCCGCAAAGATCGCGGCATCGGCAATGTTGAACGAATAGGGATTGCGGATGCCGCAACAGGACATGTTAATGAAATCCGCGACGGCCCCCCAGCGAATCCTGTCGATCACATTCCCAAGCGCGCCACCGATCAGGAGCCCCGCGCCGAGTTGCATGGATGCGGGCGCCCCTTCGCGCCGGACCCAGATCCAGACGCCAAGGCAGATCGCAAGGGCAAGCGCGATCAGGCCAAGGCGCAGAAGCTCGCTATCCGACCCCAGCAAACCGAAATTCACCCCAGTATTCCAAGCCATGGCAAAATTGAGATAGGGGTCGAGCACGGGAATGAACAGGCGCTGATCAAGCGCCATGCGTTCGATGACTGCCCATTTGCTCGCCTGATCCGCGATCAGGCTGATGGCGAGCGCTCCGAGTGCTATCCGCATCGCGTTGCGCCCTCAGTGCCGGAAATGGCGCATGCCGGTGAAGACCATCGCCAGCCCTGCGTAATCGGCTGCGCGGATCACCTCATCGTCGCGAACCGACCCACCGGGCTGAATCACGGCAGTCGCCCCAGCCTCGGCTGCAGTCAGTAGCCCGTCGGCGAAGGGAAAGAACGCGTCCGAGGCCACGACCGAGCCCTCGACCGGGGCAGGCTCCAGCCCGAGCATTTGCGCCATATCCTGTGCCTTTTGCGCCGCGATGCGCGTCGAGTCGACGCGGCTCATCTGCCCTGCACCGATTCCGACCGTCGCGAGGCCCTTGGCATAGACGATCGCATTCGATTTCACATGTTTGGCGACTTTCCAGGCGAAGAGCAGGTCTTCGATCTCGCGCGCGTCCGGCGCCCGCCGAGTCACAACGGTCAGATCCCCTCCTGTTATTTGCCCCACATCGTGATCCTGGACCAGAAATCCGCCAGCGACCTGGCGAAAGCCAACGCCGCGTCGGGCAGGGTTTGGCAGTCCCTTAGTGGTCAGCAGGCGGAGGTTCTTGCGGGATGCGAAATGATCGATCGCCGCCTGATCGGCGGCAGGCGCGATCACCACTTCAGTGAAGATCTCGGTGATGGCCTGTGCGGTCTCCAGATCGAGCTTCATGTTCAGTGCCACGATCCCCCCGTAGGCAGAGGTGCGATCGCAGTCATGGGCGCGGGCATAGGCCTCGGCCAGAGTGGCGCCGCGGGCGACGCCGCAAGGATTGGCGTGCTTGATGATTGCGCAAGCCGGGCCGTCAGCGGGAAGGAATTCCGACACCAGTTCGAACGCGGCATCCGTGTCGTTGATATTATTGTAGCTAAGTTCCTTGCCCTGATGCTGGGTCGCTGTCGCGACCCCGGGGCGGTACGACCCGTCGCGGTAGAATGCGGCTGTCTGATGCGGGTTCTCACCGTAGCGCAGCAATTGAGCCAGCGTCCCGGCAAAGGCCCGGCGGCGCGGGGCGTGCTCGCCCAGCGCCTCGGCCATCCAGGTCGAGACTGCCGCGTCATAGGCGGCGGTGTGGGCAAAGGCGCGCTGCGCAAGAGTCTTACGAAACTGCTGCCGCGTGCGCCCATCCTGCGCGTCGAGTTCGGAGAGCAACGGAATATAGTCCGCAGGATCGGTGACAACCGTGACGAAGGCGTGGTTCTTCGCCGCCGCGCGGATCATGGCGGGCCCGCCGATATCGATATTCTCGACCGCATCGGCATAATCTGCGCCCCGTGCGACAGTCTCGGCGAAAGGATAGAGATTGACGACCAGGAGATCGATGGGCGCGATCCCATGCGCGCTCATCGCGCCTGTATGTGCGGGATTGTCGCGCTGCGCCAGAAGACCGCCATGGACTGCCGGGTGGAGGGTCTTGACGCGGCCATCCATCATCTCGGGGAAGCCCGTGACATCGGCCACATCCTGCACCTCGAGCCCTGCTTCTCGCAGCGCGCGTGCGGTCCCACCCGTCGAGATCAGCACGATCTTGCGCGCCGCCAGCGCCTTGGCAAGATCGATCAGCCCGGTCTTGTCCGAGACCGAAATCAACGCGCGTTTCAGCGGGGCGAGGTCTTTCATGTCAAGTCCTTGGGTCAGCGATTACACTTCCGGAAGCGCCAATGGATCGCTTTCCGCCAGATCGCGCAGGGCGAGTGGTGTGCCGTGATCCTTGGCGAACCGCCAGTTGATCTGGCTCGTATAGCGGTTCGCGCGCAAGGACAACACGATCTGCTGGCTCGGGCGGGGCTGTGCGGCCTCTTTTTCCAGATAGATTGACGGTGCCAATGCAAGCTCATGGCCCTTTGCGCGAAACCGCCAGACTTCCCCCGAGCCAAGGGTCAGGGTGACGGCATCCTGATCGGGGTCGAGGCGCGGGCGGACATCCGGATGCAGATGAAAGCGCAGCGCGAAATCGAAGGCTCCGCCACGCGTGCGGTGCCACAGCATGTCAAAACGTGCTTCATCTTCAGGCGTCGGTGCATAAAGCGTATCCTCGCCGAGCAGCCTGCGCCCGTTGGAGGAGAGCTCGAGGAACCTGGTATGTTCCAGCCCGTGCGATGCGCGGAAGCCGTCATGGCCGAGTGCGGCCGCGCGCGCATCCGCCGTGTGGCGCAACTCGAAGGCCACATTGCGCGGACCATCCATCAGGATCTGAGCACCGCGCCGTCCGGTCGTGAAACGCGCCGAGGAATACCCCTCAAAGGCGAGCGTGGAATGGGACGCTGTCGCGCGACCAGCCCGATGGAGGTCGGGGCCGAAGCTCTCGCCATCACCGCAACT
>SLKB01000004.1 GCA_007134805.1 Paracoccaceae bacterium | reverse complement strand
TGCGTGCCGATCCAGCCGACCATGATCGCCGCGGCCGTGAACATGGCCGTCTCTGCAACCAGCGCGACGCCAATCGGCCAGCCGAGCCGCCAGACCAGGCCCATCGCTTGCCAATCCGCGCGCCAGAAGCGCTGGAAAAGCGCATAGCGGCGTAGCGCGGGCAGGCCTGCGCAATAAAGACCAAGCGCGGCCGCTGTCGCAAGATTCACGACGATCGTCGCAATGGCGGCACCGCGCACACCCATGTCAGGCACGCCCAGATTGCCGAAGATGAAGACCCAGTTGAGTGCGATGTTCAGGAATACGGCCGCGACGGTCATCCATAGCGCGACTTGCGTGCGGCCCAGCGCGGCAAGGTAGTTCTTGAGCACCATCACGATCAGCGCCGGGATCAACGAAAAGCCCAGGATCCGCATATAGGCTTCGGCCAGGGGCACGACCTCTGGCGGCTGGTGCAGCGACCGCAACAGCACGCCCGAGAACCAGAAGAACGCAACCGCGCCCGCGCCGAAACCGATCGAGAGCCACAACCCCATGCGAGTGGCCCGGCGCACCTCGGTATCGTCGTCTGACGCGGCCGCTGTCGCCACAAGCGGCATGACCGCATTCGCAAACCCGCTGCCGAAGGTGAAGATGGCGAAGAAGATCGCGGCGCCGATGACGCCGGCTGCAAGGTCGGTCACACCATACCAGCCCAGCATGATCGTGTCGGTAACGGCCAGCATGAACTGCGCCAGATGGCTGCCGGCAAGCGGCAAGCCCAGCGCCAGAACCCGACGCAGATCAGACCAGAAGGGAGACATATCACGCACCATCCTGTCCGGTTATCGCGGCCAGAGTGGACCGGCAAGATGGCTCAGGATATTTTTAACATGTTCAGCGCCAGGATGATGATGAACAGCCCTGCGCAGGCCTCGATCACCGGGCCGAGCCGGCGCAGCCGCGCGACGCGCGCATCACCGAGGCTGCTGGTCAAGGCCCCTTCGCGCGCAAGGACCGCTGTCGCCGCCACAGCCAGCGTGATCGAGGCCGTCCCCAGAGCCATGATCAGCACCCCGGCGATGCCCTGCCACACAAGATCCATCCGCCAGGTCAGGATCAACAGGAAGAGCGCGCCGGTGCAGGGCCGGATGGCGATGGCGCCAATGAGCGCGGCCGCCTCGGGCCAGCTGCCCAGACGTGCAACCTGATGTGCGTCGGGCAGATGCCTGTGGCCGCACTCTGCACAGGCGCCGGCATGCGCATGGAAAGGCTGCGGGACGGCCATCGTCTCGCGTATCGCGCGCCGCGCGGCGCGGCTGATCAGCCAGAGCCCGATCAGCGCAATCGCGACCAGGCTCGCGCGCTCCAGCCATTGATCGCCCGTGATCTGCAAGGCCTCGCGCGAGAGGTCGAAAAGCCCGACACCCGCATAGACGAGCACGATCGCAGTCACCCCCTGCGCCAGCGCGGCCACAAGACCCAGGCCCATCAAGCGTCGGAGCCGCACATCGGTGCCTGCGCCATACGCCCCCAGCAGGAACTTGCCATGCCCCGGCCCTACCGCATGCACGAAACCATAGGCGAAACAGAGACCCCAGAGCAGGGCGAGCGCGCCCGGCTCGCCGGCACGCAGGCTGCGCAGGCTCATGGCCATGCGCGCCTGGGCGTCGCGCTGGATGCCTTGCGCCCACTGGCCCAAGCCATCAAGGCCCCCGGTCGCCCAGACCGCAACGCCCAAGGTCAGCAGCGCCAAGGCTACCAGCGTCAGGATCCGGCGCATGTCAGTCGTACCTCGTCCGAAAAGAGTTCACCGACCGCTGGAAAATTCGCCTCGATATCCGCGCCGGCGCCAAGCAATTCCTCGAGCGCGGCTTCAAGCCGGGCATCGGCTGCATCCCAGTCGGGCTCGAAGATACGGGCCTCGCAATCGTCGCGGCCAGTAATGCGGGGAGTGTCGATGACGGTGTAGGCCGTGAAATAAGTGGGGTCATAGACGGCGATCACCCATTCGTCGCGCGGATCGGGCGGGTCGAGCAGCTTGCGCAGATGGGTCGAGCGCAACTGGCCGTCGCGGTAATCCGACGTCCATTCGACCGGCTCGCTCAACGCAATATCGCGCGCGCCCTGGCGCACATGGACATCGCCATGATACCCCTCGATCCAGTTCATGTCGAAACCATCCAGAGCGTCACGTTCGTTCTCGCTGATCTCTCCGGTGAAATCGGCATCAAGCCCCATATCCGAGACAAGAAGCATCGAGAAGAACGGATCATACTCCCAGCTGATCCGCAACGCATCGGGCCGGCCGTCGCTGTCGAAAATCACCTCGACCCCGGCCTCGACAAAAATATGCGGATGCGCCAGAAGGGGGGCGGCCGTGACAGGCATCAGTGAAGCGAGGAAGATCGCGCGCAGGCTCGACATGGCCTCTCCTTTTATGCGGGTGATCTACACTGTCCGGGCGCTCACCTCAAGCCGCCCGCAGCACAGCGCCGGCGCTCGGCCCTGTCAGATGCAGCTTGATTGCGGCTCGGATAGGGGGCAGCATGACCTCGAAGAGGTGGCTGACGGGAGGCAGACATGCTCGACGCGACGCAGCATGGCCCGCTGCTCCGTGATCGGCGACGACTTTTCGGCTATGCCTGCGCGCTGAGCGCCGACATGTCGGGGGCGGAGGATCTCTATCAAGATACAGTGTTGCGCGCGGTCGCCGCGAAATCGGTGCCGCAGGATCAGACAGCCTATCGTGTCTGGCTGTTCCGGATCATGCGCAATCTGTGGATCGACAGGTTGCGCGCAGAAGGGCGATTGCCGGATTTCGATGATTCGACGGATATCGACGGGCTGTCCGGGACCGAGGGCAGCGCCGATCAGATGGTGAACGCGCTCGCCGTCCGGCTTGCCTTCCAGAAACTCTCCAAGCAGCACCGCGACGTACTGGCCGTTGTCGATATCTGCGGGTTCAGCTATACCGAAGCTGCGGAGATGCTCGAGGTGCCGCCCGGAACGATCATGAGCCGGATCAGCCGCGCGCGACAGGCGCTGATCAGCTGCCTGAACGAGGATGACCGGGTGATCGCCCTGCCATTGTGCAAGCCGCGCAGAGGTCGCAGGGACGGCCGATGAGCGCACATGTTCCAGTCATCACGCTGCACGCCTTCGTCGATGGCGAATTGCCGCCGGCCGAAGCCGCGCGGCTCGCCGCGCAACTCGCCGACGACCCCGTGCTCGCACAACGCGTCGCGCATCTCTATCGGCTGAAAGCGGCGCTGGCGGGGTTTTCCGATGACATCGTGCCGCCCCCCCTGCCCACGCGATCACCTGCATGGTTCAGCTCCGCGCCGCGCATGCTCGGTCTTGGCGGCCTCGCCGCTGCAGTGATGCTGCTTTCCTGGCCCACGCCCATGTCGCGGCCGGCAGAGGGCACCGCGATCCCGAGCGCGCTCCTGCAACATGATCTCTGGGCCGAGCAGATGATGGGCGACGCTCAAATCGCCCTGCCCCAAGAGTTCACCTGGATGCAGCCGGCAGTGCAGAGCTCGGGACTACAGCTTGTCCACCTCCTGCAATCGGGCGATGTTACGCATCTGGGCCTCAAGGGGCCGAATCGCTGCCGGCTCAGCCTTGTTGTCACCGATGGCGTAGGCGTAGGCGTAGGCGCGCCCTTCCAGATGCGCCTGTCCGATGAGATGCAACATGCACGCTGGACCACCGGCGGGCGCGATTATGAATTGATCGCCCGCGATATGGCCGATGTCCGCTTTGCATCATTCGCGACCGCGCTGCACCGCGAAAGTGTCGATCGGAGTGCGGATAAGGCGCTCTATCTCGCCGCACTCGAGGCCGCGCGCCTTCCCTGTCGCGCGTGAAGGAATTTGTGCCCTCGATGGAATAACCCGGCGCCCCGGATCGTCTCTAACAATAGGGGCAGGTGCGATCTTTGGTCGCACCGTTCCGCGAGGAGGGCATTTGCGACGGGAGGATGCATTACATGCCAAGGAACGAACGTGGGCTGGTCGAGCTTTATCACGACGATCCGGAACGTGCGGAGTATCTGGTCTTCGGGCGCAGGACGGGGC
>SLKB01000397.1 GCA_007134805.1 Paracoccaceae bacterium | reverse complement strand
CGCAGCGGGCTGAAAGCCTATTGCGCGGCACGCATGACCCTGAAGCCGCACGAGGCCCGGCTGCTCTTTGCAGCCTGAGGCCTGAGGCCCGACAGGCGATCGGTGAACGCCGCGCGCGCGCTCCCCGCATCTCGCGGGGCGTTTTTCATCTGGCCGGCCGCTCAGCCGCGCAGGGGGCTGGACACTTGCGGCAGGTCAGGGCAATCTGGCAAAAAATGGAGAGTGCTTCATGCCGGTCACTGATCGTCGTAGTCTTTTCGTCACCATTTTCGGTGTGATCGGGACGTTTTGGTTCTCCCTGCATGCGCTCGAATATGTCTTCGCCCGCTATGACGCGATCGGCGCGTTTTTCGCGCTGCCGGCCCCGTTCGGCGTCGAAAGCGTGTTCGGCCTCCTGCCCGGCTGGGCGGAGGGCACCCTCACGGCGACCATCTGGCTGGGCCTGCTGGGGGCATTCCTGTTATTGCTGGGCGAGCGTGCGTCAGTTCTGGTCTTGACGCTCACGCTGTTCCTCGCGCTTGCGACGCTGGGCTGGACAGTCTGGGCCTTCGTGTCGGAGGGCATCGGAATGACAGGGCCGGTCCAGCTTCTGCCCTTCGTCGGTGCGCAGACATTGCTCATTTTCGGCCTGTGGCTCTACGCGCGCACGGCCAAACGCTACGGATCGATCTGACGCGCAGACCGGCCGCGCGCGTCACACTCGCGTGGGGCTGTATTGCAATCCGAGCTCCATGTCGGCAGGTAGGCGCTCGGAACTACGCGGAGCACCTTGATGAACATCTTCTCAAACCTGTCCGAGGCGATCGGAAACACCCCGCTGATCCGCATGACCGCGGCCAGCGCGGAGACCGGGTGCGAGATCCTCGGCAAGGCCGAATTCCTCAACCCGGGTCAATCGGTCAAGGATCGGGCCGCGCTCTTCATCATCCGCGACGCAGTGGCGCGCGGCGCGCTTCAACCCGGCGGTACGATTGTCGAGGGCACGGCCGGCAATACCGGGATCGGGCTTGCGCTCGTGGGCGCATCGATGGGGTTCCGCACCGTCATCGTCATCCCCGAGACGCAAAGCCAGGAAAAGAAGGACATGCTGCGGCTGGCTGGGGCGGAACTGGTCGAGGTGCCCGCCGCGCCCTATCGCAACCCCAACAATTACGTCCGCTATTCCGGGCGCCTCGCCGAGGCGCTGGCCGCGACCGAGCCCAATGGCGCCATCTGGGCCAATCAGTTCGACAATACTGCAAACCGCCAGGCGCATCTCGAGATGACCGGCCCCGAGATCTGGTCGCAGACCGAGGGGCGCGTGGACGGGTTCATCTGCGCGGTCGGATCGGGCGGCACGCTCGCCGGGGTCGCGCAGGCCCTGCAGCCGAAGGGCGTCAAGATGGGGCTTGCCGATCCGATGGGTGCGGCGCTTTACAGCTTCTACACCACGGGCGAGTTCAACGCCGAAGGCAGTTCGATCACCGAAGGCATCGGCCAGGGGCGGATCACCGCGAATCTCGAAGGTTTCACACCTGATTTCTGCGCGCAGATCCCTGACGAGGAAGCGCTGCCGCTGGTCTTCGATCTGCTGGCGCGAGAGGGGCTGTGCCTGGGCGGGTCCTCGGGCATCAACCTCGCCGGCGCGATCCGCATGGCGCGCGAGATGGGGCCGGGGCACACGATTGTGACGATCCTGTGTGACTATGGGCAACGCTATCAGTCGAAACTCTTCTCGCCTGAGTTCCTGCGCTCGAAATCACTTCCCGTGCCCGACTGGATGGACCGGGCCCCCCGCACCCTGCCCGAAGTCTTCGCGTGAAGGCAGCTATGAAGACGGGACTGATCAAGACACTTCTCCTCGCGCTCACGCTGGTCTTTGCGGGGCTTGCGGCGCCAGATCCTGCGCCTGCGCAAACCCAGAACCAGGCCTCCGCGCCCAATCTCGACGAATGGCGCCAATTCGCGGAACGGGCAGAGCGACTGATCGACGGCGCGCTGACCAGCGATGCCGTGCTGAGCGAGCTGCGCGGCCAGCTTGTCGTCTTCCGCAGCCAGTTTCTTGCCGCGCAGGACGCCAATGCCACGCGCATTGCCACGTTGCGCGACCAGATCTCGGCGCTTGGCCCCGTGCCCGAAGAAGGCCAGACCGAGGCGCCCGAAGTCGCCGAGCGGCGCGCCGAGTTGAGCGAGCAACTGGCACAGTTGCAGTCACCCGGGATCGCCGCGCAGGAGGCCTTTCGCCGCGCTGACGGGCTGATCCGCCAGATCGATACCGAATTGCGCGAGCGCCAGGCCGAAGCGTTGCTCGCGCTCTGGCCCTCGCCGGTGAACCCGGTCAACTGGGTGGCCGCGCTCGATTCGATCTACGGGACGACCTTCACCTTCGTCACGCAGCTTCAGGGCGCGCTCAGCGACCCGGCAACGACGCGCGAGTTCCGCTCGAACCTGCCGATCATCACGGTGCTTCTGCTCTTTGCGGTCTTCGTCCTGGCGCGCGGGCGGGCCTATATCGAGCGGCTGGTGGGCAAGCTGCTCGACGAGGGGGGATCGCGCAAGAGCCGCCGGATCCTCGCGCAACTTGTCTCTCTCAGCCAGATCATCGTGCCGGTCGCGGCGGTGCTGGCGCTGTCTTTCGCGCTGTCCAACACTGCGCTTCTTGGCAGCATCGGCGAGTCGGTGAATGCCGCACTGGTGAGCGCGGGCCTTGGCTATTTCACGGCGCGTTGGGCAGGGCGGCAGATGTTCCCGCTGGCCGAATACCGCTCGGCGCCCCTGAAGATCCCGCCCGCCCGCCGGCGCGAGGGGCGGTTCATGGCCAATCTCGTTGGCCTGTTCCTCGGGCTCTACTTTCTCGTCAAGGCATATCTCGACCCCGAGTTGCAAAGCAACGCCGCCAATGCGGTGATCAGCTTCCCGCTTCTTGTGCTCGCGGGGGTGGTGCTGTTCCGGCTTGGCGCGCTCTTGTCGCTGCACGCGCGGCTTATCGGGGCCGCAGAGGATCTTGAACATTCGTTCTACGACCGGATGATCGGGGTGCTGGGCAAGCTCGCCATGGCGATCGGGATCGGGGCGCCGGTCGTCGCGTCGGTGGGCTATGTCCAGGCGGCCGAGGCGCTCCTGTTCCCGGCGATCATGTCACTGGGGCTGATCACGGCGCTGATCTTCCTCACGCAGATGGTCAGCGACATCTACGACACTGCGACCGGGCGTAGTGAGACGGACCCCGACGCGCTTCTGCCCGCGCTGATCAGCTTTGCGCTGGTGGTTGTCTCCTTGCCGCTCTTTGCGCTGGTCTGGGGCGTGCGTGTCGCCGAATTGTTCGAGATCTGGCAGATCCTGCAGGAAGGCTTCCGCATCGGCGAGACCCGGATCGCGCCGGGCAATATCATCGGCTTCATCATCGTCTTTTCGATCGGCTACATGCTCACGCGCATGGTGCAGGGCGCGCTGGGCAGTTCGGTCCTGCCCAAGACCAAGATCGACCGCGGCGGGCAGAAGGCCATCATCTCCGGCACGGGGTATATCGGGATCTTCATTGCCGCGCTGGTCGCGATCTCGACCGCGGGGATCGATCTGTCGGGGCTTGCGATCGTGGCGGGTGCGCTCTCGGTGGGCATCGGCTTCGGCCTGCAGAACATCGTGTCGAACTTCATCTCGGGTCTCATCCTGCTGATCGAGCGCCCGGTCGCCGAGGGTGACTGGATCGAGGTTGGCCCGACCATGGGCACAGTGAAATCCATCTCGGTGCGCTCCACCCGGATCGAGACCTTCGACCGGACTGATGTGATCGTGCCCAATGCCGACCTGATTTCCGGGACAGTGACGAACTGGACGCGCTACAGTGCAACGGGCCGGATCATCGTGCCCGTCGGCGTCGCCTATGGCAGCGACACGCGCAAGGTGGAAGGTATCCTGCAGGAAATCGGTGATGCCCAGCCCCTCGCAGTGCTCGATCCGCCGCCCTCGGTGGTGTTCACGGATTTCGGCGCCGACGCGCTGGAGTTCGAGTTGCGCATGATCCTCAGCGATGTGTCTTTCGGCCTCGCTGTCCGCACGGAGATCCGCCATCAGATCATGGAACGCTTCAGGCAGGAAGGGATCGAGATTCCCTTCGCGCAGCGCGATATCTGGATCCGCAACCCCGAGGCGCTTCGGGGCGAGGTACCCGAGCCCAAGTCCGAGCCCGAGCCAGAACCAGAGCCTGCGCGCGTCACCGAGATGCGGCGCGACCAGATCGTCGAGCGCGGCGATTTCACCTCCGATGTGGATCCGGGCGATATCGGCCCCGATAGCGCGCCCGAAGACCGCTGAGCGGCACGCGGTTTGCGCGAGATCAATGTCGGCTGCACGCGGCAATGCGAGATTGAGCGCGTATTCCGCAACGCCAGGAGGCCGTCATGTCGCATACCCCCCACGAACTGGTCGAGGAATTCCCCGACGCCAAGGACAAGATCCACGACCTCAAGCTCTCTGATCCGCATTTCGCGCGGCTGGTCGAGGAATATCATGAGGTCAATCGTGCCATTCATCGCGCCGAGACCCTCGTCGAGCCTGTGGCCGAAAGCTATGAGACGGAAATGCGGCGCAAGCGTCTTGCGCTGAAAGATCAGATCGCGCGGATGCTGTCAGCCGCCGCCTGATCCCGGGCTCAGCCCCGCCCCATCAGAACACGCAGATACGGCCCAAGGGCCACATCCCGCGGCGGCGGGGGCAAGCCTGCAGTGCGGCGGATGAGTGCGGCCTGCAGCGCCAGCCGCAGCCGCGCGCGCCGATGCGGCAGCCGCGTCATCTGGATCTGGACACGATGCGCGAAACAGGCCGAGGCCGCATCGCCCGAGAGGTCAGGCCAGCCGCGCAGCGCGCGCGCCGTGGCGCGCAATGGCAGCGGGGCCGGGGCAGCGATCTCGATCACACCCTCGGACAGGCCGATCACCCGCGCACCGCGCGCCTGCAGACTGTGCACAAGGCAGCATGCAGCCGCCGCCTCGGGCATGCGCGCCCATGCCCGCGCGTCAGCGGGCAGCGCCTCCAGCAGATCTCGGCGCAGGATCAGCGCGGCCATGTCAGGTGCAGGACAGCCCGCGCGGGCAAGCCCATCATCCGGACCAACGCGCACCAGCCCGATGCAGGGCGCGGGGCTTGCGGCGCGCAATGTCTCGAGGCTGGCCTCTGCCCAATCCGGGGTCGGGCAATCACCGGCGCGCAGGATCGCGAGCCAGGGTGTCTCGACCCGCAGCGCCGTCGCGAAAAACGCGCCCTCGCTTGGTGCGGGCAGGATCGTCACTGGCAGGCGCTGCGCGGTGAGGGCCTCGCGCGTGCGCTGCATCGCGGGGCCTTGCGTCCCGCGGACGATCACCGTCAGCCGCATCTCGGGGTCGAGCGCCGGGGCAAGCCCGGCGGGGATGTCGCGCGCGCCCCCGCGCGCCCAGCCGAGCCCTTGCGCGCGCAGGAAACCCGATGCCGCGTCAAGAAATGCGGCACGCAGCGCGTGTGACGTCACAGGTTGGAGCCGTTCATGCACAAGCCGCGTCGTCAGAAGCGAGAGCCCCTCTGTCTGATGCGACAGGCCACTCTTGCGCAGGATCTGCGCCACCTCCTCCAGCCGGGTGATCTGCTGCAGGATCTGGCGGTCGCCACGCTCGGTGATCTGCCCCGCGCGCCCCTGGCGGTAGTGATAGAGCGCGCGCGGCAGGTAGCGTATCCGGCCCGCCCGTGTCGCGAGCGCCCAGAAGAACGGATGATCCTCGTAAAGCGCGCCGTCTCGAAACCGTAGATCCCCGATCAGATCCCGCCGGTAGAGCTTGTTCCAAGCCGAAGGGAACAGCTTTGCCACGACCCGTGCATCCTCGAGCGCAATCCAGTGCGCATCGCCATGCCCATGCGTTGCGCCGTGAATGGCGGGATGCGGGGTCAGCGTGCCATCCGGGGCAAGAAGGCTGATCGCGCTTGCCGTCCAGTCGGCGCCGGATTGCTCGAGCGCCGCGAGATGCGCTGCCAGAAACTCCGGCGCGTAGCGATCATCGCCATCGAGGAAGGCCACCAAGGAGCCGCGCGCTGCATCAAGGCCCAGATTGCGGGCCGCAGAGAGCCCTCGCTGCGCGGTCGTGATCAGGCGAAAGCGCGCATCCGTGCCGATGGCCGCCTGCGCGGCCTCTGACGTGCCGTCGCGCGATCCGTCATCGATGACCAGCGCTTCGAAATCGGTGAAACTCTGGGCGCGCAACGAGCCTATCGCCGCGCCCACATGGGCTGCCACGTCATGGCAGGGAAGAATGACCGTGACGAGGGCAGGCGGCGCGGCGCGCGTCATCGCGCCAGCAGGGCCGGATCGCCCGCGCGCGTCAAATCTGCTTTTCGGGCATGAACACCTTGAGCCCGTCCAGCTCGGCGCTGACCTTCAACTGGCAGGTCAGACGCGAACGCTCGGGGTTCGGTTCATAGGCGAAATCGAGCATGTCCTCTTCCATCGGATCCTTCGGCGGCAGCCTGTCCACCCATTCGGGCGCGACATAGACATGGCAGGTCGAACATGCACAGGCGCCACCGCAATCAGCCTCGATCCCCGGAATGCCGTTGTCGCGTGCGCCTTCCATGACAGTCAGCCCGTCGGCGACCTCGACGACATGTTCTTTTCCGGTGAACTCGACATAGGTGATCTTGGCCATGAAATCCTCTTTGTTCGCAGGGGCGCGCGTGGGGGGAGATAAGGCAGTGCGCGGGCTTTGGCCAGCCGTATTTTGCGCATCAAAGCTCCTGAATACCGACATGCAGTCGTCACGTTTCCGCCCGAATCGCAGATCAGGGTTAATGCAATCGTAACGACCTCGTCCGACAGGAGAACAGAGTGTCATCTCGTCTCGCCAAGGCTACCGCGCGGCTCGCCACATTCGGCGTGCTGATGCTCTGCATGAGCGCGCCCGTGCTTGCCGATCCGATCGCGGTCTCGCGCGCGCAGAGCGAGGCGGCGCCACTGGGTCTGGGCGCGGCCGCTGCGACGCGGCATTGCTGGGCGCGCCACACGCGGACAACGCTTATCCAGCGGCGAAACGCGATCGAGGAGGTCGCCTTCCGGGTGCCTTGCCCCGAGGCGATAACGCAGGACTTCATGAGCGCGCTGCAGCGCGCGCTGGAAGTGCGCGGCCACTACGCGGGCCCGATCACCGGGCGGCCAGATGCCGCAACCCAGGCCGCCGTGCGTGCCTATCAGCGCGCGGAAGGTTTTGACAGCCCGGTCCTGACCTTTGAGACAGCGCAGCGCCTAGGCCTTGTCCCGATCGAGCGGTCGCGCCACTGACCCGGACGTGCCAATGAAAAACGCGCGCCAGCCTGGCGCGCGTCTGATGTGCGTTTCGTGACGAATGGATCAGTCGGTGATGCTGAGCGCGACGAAGCGCGGCTCCCCATCGCGGCGCAAGAGCACCAGCACCGAACTGCGCCCGGCCTCGCGCGCATCCTCTGTGCGCGCCTCGAATTCCTCGACGCTCGCGACCGGGGTCTGGTTCACTTCGGTGATGAGATCGTCCTCGCGGATCCCCTTTCCGGCGGCGTCACTGTCGGGATCGACACCGCGCACCACCAGCCCGACGCTCGACGATGATAGCCCCAGTTGCTCGCGCAGCGAGTCGTTCAGCGGCTCGAGTTCCATGCCGAGAAAGCTCACCGGGCCTGTCTCGGCCTCATCCGTCAGGGGCGGGGTCACGCTTCCGGTGGCGGCCTCGGCCAGTTCGCGCTGCCCCAGCGTCACGGCCAGCGTCACTTCTTCGCCATTGCGGAAGACGATCACATCGACCGTCTCGCCCACGGCCGTATCGGCGACGCGGCGCACCAGCATACGGGTGTCCTCGACGCGGCGGTCGTCAAAGCGCAGGATCACATCGCCCGCCAGCATCCCCGCCTCGAGCGAGGGGCCTTCCATCACATCCGTGACCATGGCGCCCTTCGCCTCATCCAGACCGATCGCCTCGGCCATCTCAGCGGTCACGTCCTGGATGCGCACGCCCAGCCATCCGCGTCGGGTCGAGCCGAATTCGCGCAACTGGTCGACCACATTCATCGCGACATTGGACGACATCGCGAAGCCGATCCCGATCGAGCCGCCCGTCGGCGACAGGATCGCAGTGTTCACCCCGATCACATCGCCATTCATGTTGAACAGCGGGCCACCAGAGTTGCCCCGGTTGATCGCGGCGTCGGTCTGGATGTAGTCGTCGAAATTGCCCTGCAGCGCACGCCCGCGCGCGGAGATGATGCCGGCGCTCACCGAAAAGCCCTGGCCGAGCGGATTGCCCACTGCAATCACCCAGTCGCCCACCCGGGCCTCTTCGGCATTGCCCCAGGGCACATGCGGCAGCGGCACGTCATGTTCGACCTTCAACAGCGCGATATCCGTTGCCGGGTCTGTGCCGATCAGTTCGGCGCGCAATTCGAGCCCCGAGAAAAACTCGACCTGGATTTCATCCGCGCGCTCGATCACATGGTTATTGGTGACGATATAGCCGTCCTCCGAGATCACGAAGCCCGATCCCAGCGCCTGGTTCTGGCGCGGGCGCGGGCGCTCGGGGCCTTCGGGTCCGCCGCGCGGGCCATCGAAGAAGTCACGGAAGAAATCCTCGAATGGCGATCCCCCAGGTGGGCGCGAGCCCTCATCGAGCCGCGAGGCGACAGTGGTCGTGGTGGTGATATTGACCACGGCGGGGCTCACAGCCTCGGCCAGATCGGCAAAGCTTGCCGGGCGGTCGACCGCGCCTGCCGTCTTCGGCAGGGCGAGCGCGACGATCAGCGCGGCAACCAGGGCCCACAGAAATGGCAACGGCGCGGGACCGGCCTGCCGCAGGATGCGGACATGTGACGTCATATGGGGTCTCCTCTTTGGTAGTCGGGTCGGCATCGCGCCGGATGTCGCATTATGTATGGCTCGTGTGCGGAAACGCAATTTCGCGCGCCCTGTTTCAAACAGACGTGACAAGTCGTGGGGTGGGGCCGGCCGCGCAGGTAGGGGTAGGGGGGCGGCAGTGATCATATCAGGCGGGCGAGACTGATCAGCACTGCCCCGAAAGTCAGCGCCAGGAATCCGATCAGGCGCCGCGTCTCGACCGGCATGGCGCTGATCATGCGCAGCAGGTCCTCAATACGATGAGGGGCCAGTGCAAAGACCAGCCCCTCGAAGATCAGCACCAGCCCGATGGCCAGTACAAGCGTCGACACTGTCACGCGTCCGCGCCCTTAGTTGCCGATGATCGCTTCAAGCTCGCGCACCGCGTCGGGCTCTTCGGGATCGGGCTGGGGCATCATCTCGCGCACGGCATCAGGATCGCGTGCCAGCTCTTCTGCGGCCTGCTGAACGGCCTCGAACAACTCGGCCCCGCCGCCATCGCTGCGCAGGAAGGTGAAGAATTCGCTATCCGGCCGCAGCACCATGGTGGCGTTGTCGCCGCGCAATGCATTCTCGTAGCTTTGCATCGAACGCGAGAACGAGAAGAACTCGGGGTCGAGACTGTAGGCCTCGGCATAGATGCGATTGCGTTCGGCATCGGCTTCACCGCGGACGATCTCGGCTTCGCGGCGCGCGGTCGAGACAAGCTCGATCACGGTCCGGTCGGCCAGCGCGCGGACACGCTGCGCGGCTTCGTTCCCGCGGGCGCGCTCATCGGCGGCCTCACGCTCGCGCTCGGCACGCATCCGGGCAAAGGTCGCCTCGAGGTTTTCCTGCGGCAGATCGGTACGCGTCAGCCGCACGTCGACCACATCGATACCGATCGCCAATGCCTCGCGCCGGGCCTGCGCACGGATACGCGCCATGAGCGCTGTGCGGTCCTCGGACAGGACGGCATTTGACGGCACCGCACCCAGCGTCTCGCGGATGGCAGCATTCATGATGCTTTCCATCCGCCGTTGTGCCCCGGCGATCCCCTCCTGGCCCACGGCCTCACGGAACCGGCGCGCATCGGCCAGACGCCAGCGCAGGAAAGCGTCGACGATCAGCCGGCGGTCGTCAAGCGGGGTCACTTCCAGCGGCTGGGTCTGCAAGCCGAGGATCCGCGCATCGTAGCGGATCACTTCCTGAATGAAGGGGATCTTGACGCCGAGCCCGGGGTCATTGATTTCCTGGCGTACCTGACCGAACTGCAGCACCAGCACATTCTCACGTTCGTCCACGATGAACAGCGCCGAGGCCGCCGTGATGATCGCCACTGCGATGATG
Organism: Paracoccaceae bacterium; assembly: GCA_007134805.1. Classification (GTDB taxonomy): domain Bacteria; phylum Pseudomonadota; class Alphaproteobacteria; order Rhodobacterales; family Rhodobacteraceae; genus Roseinatronobacter. Next base: position 4,713 of record SLKB01000397.1, on the reverse strand, counting down.
GGAATAAGGATCCCTGCTTTTTTCATCAGTTGGCACTCCTTGTGCGGGTCAGTTGGTCAAGCGGCAGGTAGGGCAGGACACCGGATCCGCCGCCTTCGGTCGCCGTGACATTGTCAAGGATGGTCAGGTTCATGTCGCCCAGCACACGCTCCATGGTCTCGAGATACATCCGCTTGCGGGTGACTTCGGGGGCGTTGACATATTCGGTATAGACCGACACGAAACGGCTCGCCTCACCCTGCGCATTGTTGATCACCTCGGCGCGGTAGGCTTCGGCTTCTTCCTGGACCTGTGCGGCCTGACCACGCGCCTGGGCGAGAACCCGGTTCGCATAGGCGTCGGCCTCACGCTCCAGCCGGTCGCGTTCCTGCCGCGCGGTCTGCACGTCGCGGAAGGCGCTGATCACCTGCTCGGGCGGGTCTGCCTTGTCGAAATTGACGCGGATCACGTTGATCCCCGAATCATAGCTGTCGAGCAGATCCTGCACCGCCGACAGAAGATCGGCGGCAATCGATCCGCGGTCGCGGTTGAGGATCGGCGAAAGCTCCGAGCGCGCGATGATGTCACGCATCGCCGATTCGGACGCAGCTCGTACGGTTTCGCGCGGATCAGCGAGATTGAAGAGGAACCGCGCCGGATCTGCCACGTTCCATACGACCTGGAATTCGATGTCCACGACCGCCTCGTCGCGCGTCAGCATGAGGCCCGTGTCGATCGCCGTGCGGCCGGTGCCGACTTCGGTGGTGCGCTCGCTCGTCGCCAGCACGATCTCATGGCTGACAACCGGCCATGGGGCCAGACGCAGCCCGGGCTGGCCGATGCGATAATATTCGCCGAAAAGAAGTTCGACCGAACGCTCGTTCTCCTCGACCCGGTAAACCGACGCGACAAGCCACAAAAGAGCAAGGCCTACCATGCCGAGCAGAACGCCCCGCTTCGAAAACCCCGGCCCGCCAGAGCCCGACCCGTTCGGGCCTTTCCCGCCGCCGCCGCCCATCAGGACGCGCAGCTGTTCCTGGCCCTTCTTGACGATATCGTCGATTTCGGGAATGCCGGACTGACCGCTTGGACCACGCCCACCACCCTCGCCGCTGCCACGATTACCGCCGCCGCGGTTTCCTCCGCCACCCCAAGGGCCACCGTTGTTCCCAGACATCCAAGCTCCGTTTTTCTGAAAGATCGTGCCGACCTAGTTGCACAATTGATGTTTCGCCACTGTGTTTCAACCCTTACGCGCCGACGATCCGCGTCGCTGTCCGCATTGTGACCAGCTCTTCGGCCATGGTCGGGTGGACTGCAAGCGTCTTGTCGAAGTCGGCCTTGGTCGCCCCCATCGACACGGCGACCCCGGCCAGCTGGATCATTTCGCCCGCGTGATCGGCGACAACATGACAGCCCAGCACGCGATCGGTGGTGTCGCAGACGACGAGTTTCATCAGTGACCGGGAATTGCGTCCCGCGAAGAGGCTGTGCATGGGACGAAACGACGCGCAGTAGATCCGGACAGGGCCGCGCGCACTCGCCTCTTCCTCGCTCAGCCCCACTGTGCCGAATTCCGGCTGCGTGAAGATCGCGGTCGGGATCAGGCTGTGGTCGAAATGGCGTGGCGTGCCCCCGAAGACAGTATCGGCGAAGGCATGGCCTTCGCGGATCGCCACGGGGGTGAGATTGGCGCGGTCGGTCACATCGCCCACGGCAAAGATCGACGGGATCGCGCTCTGGCTGTAGCGGTCCACGGGGATGGCACCGTTCGCCGCAAGCGTAATACCCAGACCTTCGAGCCCCAGCCCGGCAGTGTTGGGCGCGCGCCCGGTGGCCAGGAGCACCGCGTCGAACCGCGCCGCATGCCCTTCCCTGGTGGTTACGCTGATCTCGTCGCCTGTGCGCTGCATCGACGCGATATCGGTGCCGAACTGCAGATCGACCCCGTTCGCCACCATCTCGGAGGCGATCAGCGCGCGGGCTTCCTCGTCAAAGCCGCGCAGGATCTGGGCGCCGCGGTAGAATTGCGTCGTCTTCACACCAAGCCCGTTGAAGATGCAGGCGAATTCGCTTGCGATATACCCGCCGCCGACGATCAGCAGGCGCTCTGGCAGTGCCTCCATCACGAAGACCTCGTTCGAGGTCATGCAGCCTGAATCGCGCCAGAGCTCGGGCACGACCGGCGCGCCGCCCGTGGCGATGAGGATATGCCGCGCCGTGATCTCGCGCCCGTCCTGAAGCGCGACCGTATGCGCGTCGCGCAGCGTGGCGCGCGTGTCGAAGATCTCGACGCCGGCGCGGTCGAGATTGGCGCGATAGGCCGCCTCGAGCCGGTTCAGTTCGGCGTCCAGGCTCTTGCGGAAGGCGGCCCAGTCGAACGCGCCGATCTGCGCGTCCCAGCCATAGGCGCGGGCATCGGCCACAGCGCCCGGAAAGCCCGAGGCGAAGACCATCAGCTTCTTGGGCACGCAGCCGCGGATGACGCAGGTGCCACCCATCCGGTACTCTTCGGCCAGCGCGACCTTCGCGCCGTGATCGGCCGCCGCGATCCGCGCGGCACGCACCCCGCCCGAACCACCGCCAATGACGAAGAGATCATAATCGAAAGCCATTCACTGCCTCAAAGATCGGTGAAGATGTTGCGCGCCGCCGCCAGATCGACCTGGGCTTCGGTGATCTGCGGCGTCCCGCTCGAAAGGTCGCGCAGCTCGCACCGCCCATCGGCATGGCCGATCACCACCTGATCGGCGATATCGACGAAGAGCCCGTTTTCCACGACGCCGGGCACCTGATTGAGCACCAGCGACACTTGCCGCGGATTGCCGATCCGGACGAGTTCCAGATCGAGGATGTAGTTCCCCTCATCGGTCTGATATGGGCGCTCGCCGTTCATGCGCAGCCGCGTCGTGCGCCCCATCACGTCCATCGTCGCCAGCACTTCCTCGATCAGCGCCTGCGAGGCGCGCCAGCCGAAGGAGATTACCTCGACCGGCAGCGGAAACGCGCCCAGGGCCGCGACCTGCTTGGCCGCGTCGGTGATCACGATCATCCGGTCCGACGCGGTTGCGACGATCTTTTCATGCAACAGCGCCCCGCCGCCGCCCTTGATCAGCGTCAGATCGGCGTCGAACTCATCGGCCCCGTCAATCGTCAGATCGAGCCAGCCCGCCTCTTCCAGCGTGACGACATTGATCCCCACCGCGCGCGCAAGCTCTGCGGTCCGGGTCGAGGTCGGCACGGCCATCAGCCGCAGCCCTTCCTGCGCCACCCGCGCCCCGAGCCTGCGCACGAGCCAGGCCGATGTCGAGCCGGTGCCAAGCCCCACCCGCATGCCATCCTGTACGAAATCGGCCGCGCAATGCGCCGAGGCGTATTTGGCGCGATCGACAAGGGAAAGCGGGTCGGTCATGCAAGGCCCCTCTGCTGGTGGGCGTGTTATAGGCGCAACCCCCTCCGAGGTAAAACCGGAAATCGCGCGCCACCCGCGCGGATCACCCGCCAGCCCTTCGGTCTTGCGTCAGCGCAGTGAGCTTCTACAGTTAAGGGTGACGAGTCCCGCGCAACTCGAAGGAGACGCACCATGGCATCGATCGACGACCGGCCAGCCCCCGCCACTTCTCGCGACACTTCCCCCGACACTCCCTATGACCTGCTGATCATCGGCGGCGGGATCAATGGCTGCGGGATCGCACGCGACGCGGCCGGGCGCGGGCTCTCGGTTCTCCTGTGCGAGAAAGGCGATCTGGCCGGGGCCACCTCCTCGGCCTCGACCAAGCTGTTCCATGGCGGGCTGCGCTACCTCGAATATTTCGAATTCCGCCTCGTGCGCGAGGCGCTGATCGAACGCGAGACACTCTTGCGCGCGATGCCGCATATTTCCTGGCCCATGCGCTTCGTGCTGCCCTATCACAAGGATATGCGCTTCGAGGGCGATACGCCGACCTCGAAGCTGCTCGGCCTCGTGATGCCCTGGATGAAAGGGCGCCGGCCGGCCTGGTTGATCCGGCTGGGGCTGTTCCTGTACGACACGCTCGGCGGGCGCAAGATCCTGCCCGGCACCGCGACGCTCGCGCTCAAGGGCACGCCAGAGGGCGCGCCTCTGCAGGAGCGCTTCGAGAAAGCCTATGAGTATTCCGACTGCTGGGTCGAGGATTCGCGGCTGGTCGCGCTGAATGCCCGTGACGCAGCCCAGCGCGGGGCGCGTGTGCGCACCCGGACCGAACTCGTCTCGGCCGAGGCCGAGGGCGGGATCTGGCGCGCGACCCTGCAATCGGGTGCGGCCACGGAAACAGTCTCGGCGAAGCTTCTGGTGAACGCCGCAGGCCCCTGGGTGGGCGATGTGATCCATGGCAAGCTGCGGCTCAACAGCAGCGAAAACGTCCGGCTGGTGCGCGGCAGCCATATCGTCACCAAGCGCCTCTATGATCATGACAAGTGCTATTTCTTCCAAGGGACAGACGGGCGCATCATCTTCGCGATACCCTATGAGCAGGATTTCACCCTGATCGGCACCACGGATGCGGAACATGACGATCCGGCAAAGCCCGCCCGCTGCACCGAGGCCGAGCGCGATTACCTCTGCGCCTTCGCAAGCCAGTATTTCAAGCGCCCTGTCACGTCCGATGATGTGGTCTGGTCCTATTCCGGGGTGCGGCCGCTCTATTCGGACGGGGCGCGCTCGGCAACCGCGGCCACGCGCGACTACACGGTCAAGATCGACCGCTCGGCAGG
>SLKB01000277.1 GCA_007134805.1 Paracoccaceae bacterium | reverse complement strand
TGTCTAACAGGCCTGTAGCCCCCAGCTGCTTCACGCCGCGGCAAGGTTGCACATGGGGCAGTTCTCAGCGACAATTTTGGCAGTTGCGGGGTCAGTTCTCAGTGACAATCAACACTTCCATGACGCAGTTTCTGGCGGCAGCGTGCCTGCTGGCAATCGTCCCGGTGCTGGCGATCTTCGTGATGCTGCAATGCTGGATCTTGGCGGCGCTGATGGCTGGCGCGGTCAAGGAATAGCTGCGCCGCAGCATGAGTCAGTTTTGTGTATGTATACATATAATGCATGTTATCCCCCCGTTTTCGCATTTGACAGCGGCAAACTGCCACGGTTTCATAAGCGGACGGGATGGAGGACCCATAGATGCATCTGGCGCGCTTTCCACGATACCAGCTTGGTCATTTTCCCACGCCGCTGGAACGCCTGGACCGGCTGACGGAGGATCTCGGCGGGCCCGAGATCTGGATCAAGCGCGACGATTGTACGGGGCTGGCCTCGGGGGGGAACAAGACCCGCAAGCTGGAATTCCTGCTGGCGGATGCGGTCGCGGAAGGGGCCGATACGCTAGTTACCCAAGGCGCCACGCAATCCAACCATGTCCGCCAGACTGCAGCTGCCGCCTGCCGCGCGGGGCTGGCTTGCCACGCGCTGCTGGAACGGAGGGTCACCAATCAAGGCGCGGATTATGAGGCAGCCGGCAACGTGCTGCTGGACGCGATGATGGATTGCGCGTTCGATTTCCGCCCCGCGGGGCTCGACATGAACGCCGAAGGGCAGGCGCTTGCCGAGGACCTGCGCGCGCAGGGGCGCAAGCCCTATTTCATCCCCGGCGGCGGCTCCAACCCCGTCGGCGCGCTTGGCTACGCCGCCTGTGCCGAAGAACTGGTCTATCAGGCCGACGCCAGGGGGCTGAAGATCGATGCGCTGGTCCATGCCACAGGCAGCGCGGGCACGCAGGCGGGGCTGCTGGCGGGGCTTTACGCGATGAACGCGCCGATCCCGGTCACAGGCATTTCGGTCCGCGCTCCGCGCGACCGCCAGATCGCCAACGTGCACGCACTTGCCGCGCAGACGGCCGAGTTGCTGGGCGTACGCGGCGAGTTGCCGCGCGACATGGTCGATGCTCATGACGGTCAGGTCGGCCCCGGCTACGGTCAGCCCACCGACGAAATGGTCGATGCGATGCTGCTGCTGTCGCGGCTGGAGGGGATCCTGCTGGACCCGGTCTATTCGGGCAAGGGGTTCGCTGGGCTGGTGGCGATGATCCGCCAAGGCCGGTTCCGCAAGGGCCAGCGCGTTGTCTTCTTGCATACCGGCGGATCGGCGGCGCTGTTCGCCTATGGTCATCTTTTCAACAACCAGAAGGCTGCCTGAGCAGCCCGAACGCGAAACATACTCGCACCCACCAATGGAGGAACAAATGTCACGAAACGTCCTGAAGCCCACGCCAACCCTTGCACTTGCTGCCGCTGGCGCGATGGTGCTGTTTTCCACACCGGCTTTCGCCGATTTTCCCAGTGGCACCATCACCTATGTGAACCCGTTCAGCCCAGGCGGCGAATGCGACATCGTTCAGCGCATGCAGCAGAACCCCATGCAGGAGCTGCTGGGAGTAGATGTGGTGATCGAATACCGCGAAGGTGGCGGCGGTGCCGTTGGCTGGTCGCATGTCAAGGACCAGCCTGCCGATGGCCACACCTTCGCGTGCTTCAGTATCCCGCACATCATCGCGCAGCCGATGACCCGCGACCCTGGCTACCAGACCGAGGATCTGCACGTTCTCTACACCTACCATTCGACGCCGCAGGTGTTGGTGGTGCGTAATGATAGCCCGTTCGAAACCCTCGCGGATTTCATCGAGGCGGCGCAGGCCGCGCCGGGCTCAATCACCGTGGGCGGGACCGGCACCGCCAGCGGCAACCATCTGGCGACAGTGCGCCTGGAAAGGGCTGCTGACATCGCGCTGACCTATATCCCGTTCCCCGGGTCGGGGCCGACGATCCCCGCGCTCCGCGGCGGGCATGTCACAGCGCTGATGACCAACTCCACCATGGCGGTGCAGAACGCCGAGCATTTCCGCCCGCTCGCCGTTGCAACCGAGGAACAGATCGACATGTTCCCTGGCGTGCCGACCTTCCGCGAACAGGGCTTTGACGTCGTCGAGGCGATCTATCGCGGCGCGCTCGGCCCGCGCGACATCCCCGAGGAGAACATCGCCGTGATTGTCGAGGCGCTGGACGCGATCAACCGCGAGCAGGCCGAACGCAAGCAGGAGATGGGCTTCCAGCCGGTCTTTCATGGCCCCGAAGAAAGCGCCGCGCTGATCGAACGCCTGATCGTCGAGTATGAAGAACTGCTTGCCGAACTGGGCATGCTGAACTGAACATCCGCGCCACGCAGGGTGCGGTCTTGACGCGCGTTGTGGGCTGCAGGCATTTCTGCGGCCCACAACCAACTTTCCGGGGGGTGGATTCACGATGATTGATGACCTGATGCGCGGCCTGGCCGCGATCATGACGGTCGACTCGTTGCTGCTGGTGGCAATCGGCACCACGGTCGGGCTGTTCGTGGGCTCTGTCCCCGGGCTGACGGCGACTATGGCGCTGGCGCTGCTGGTGCCATTCACGTTCACCATGGACCCGCTGAGCGGAATGGTGCTGTTGGGCGCGGTCTATACCTCGTCAATGTTCGGCGGGGCCTTCACGGCGATCCTGATCAACACCCCCGGCACACCGGGCGCGATTGCCACGACGCTTGACGGCTATCCGATGGCCAAGAACGGGCAGGCCGAGCTTGCGATCCTAGTCGCTACGGTGGCATCGGTCGTGGGGGGGCTGATCGCGGTGATCGCGGTTCTGCTGATGGCCGCGCCGCTGACCGACATCGCAATCCGCTTCGGTCCAGCGCAGTATTTCTGGGTGGCTGTGCTGGGGCTGAGTCTGATCGCGGCGCTGTCTACGGGCTCGCTATTCAAGGGGCTTCTGGGCGGGGCGATCGGCATGCTGATCGGTACAATCGGGATTTCGCCGCTGGGCGGCGAGTCACGCTTTCTGTTCGGGTTCTCACAGCTTCAGGGCGGTGTGCAGTTGCTGGTCGCGCTGATCGGCCTGTTCGCCATCCCCGAACTGATCCGGCTTGCGGTCAGTGCCACGAAATCGGTCGAGGTCGATTACTCGCGCGGGTCGGAAAGCCTGCTGCATGCGGTGTCGTTGACAGTGCGGCGTCCATGGAACGTGCTACGGTCCTCGGTCATTGGGCTGGTGATCGGGATCATCCCGGGCGCGGGTAACAACGTCGCAGGCCTGGTGGCCTATAACGAAGCCAAGCGCGCCGACAAGAATCCTAATTCATTCGGCAAGGGGAACGTGCAGGGCGTTGTGGCGTCGGAATCAAGTAACAACGCCGCTGTCGCGGGCTCGGTGGTGCCGCTTCTGACGCTGGGCGTGCCGGGTTCGCCGCCTGCGGCGGTGATGCTGGGCGCACTTATGCTGCACGGTATCCGCCCCGGAAGCGCACTGTTCGCTGAAAGCGGGACATTGGCCTATGGCTTCATCCTGTCGCTGGGCGTGTCGGCGCTGGCGCTTCTGGTGGTGGGGGTGCTTGGCGGGCGGTTGATCTGCCGGGCGGTCTGCGCAGTGCCGGTCACGTATCTGGTGCCGGGCATCGCCTTCATGTCGATCCTCGGGGCCTATTCGATGCGCAACAGCATGATCGACGTGTTCATCATGATCGGCATCGGCATATTTGCATATCTGGTGCGTCATATCGGTCTGCAACCCGCGCCGATCGCGCTGGGGCTGATACTGGGCCCAATCGCCGAACAGGGTTTTTCCATGTCGATGCTGCGCGGCGGCGCGGTCCATGAAGTGCCCGCCTATGCGCTGTTCGACAGTTGGATGTCCTGGGCGCTGATCGCAATGGTCTTCCTGACGCTGTTCTGGCCGATCGTGCAGGAGGCGCGACGTAAGAAGGATCTGACAGCGGAGGGATCGGACTAATGGCGCGATTGTTTAACACCGACATGGTGGCGGGGCTCCTTGGGCTTGCGATCACCTATGTCTTCTACGCCGCCCGCGGGGCCAACTGGTCCACGCTGAGCGC
>SLKB01000127.1 GCA_007134805.1 Paracoccaceae bacterium | reverse complement strand
TCATGGCATGACGCCCGCCAGCAGATCGCCCTGCCCGAAGGGTTCACCGGCAGTTTTGCCATCGGCGCGCAGGCCTCGCTCTGGCCCGAACTTGGGGATCGCTGGCTGGATGCCCTGAACGATACGCTGCCGGAGCTGAGCCTGCGCGCCAAGCTTGGCCTGCCCGATGGGCTGGCACACTCGCTCAATGACGGGCTTTTGCAGGCCCTCCTGACCTATGAGCCGATCTTGCGCCCCACATTTGTCATGGAGCCGTTCCTGGATGACATCCTCGTCCTGGTCGCGCCCTGGACATCGCCGACGATGGACTCGCTGTCCGGCCGCTATGCCTATATCGACTGGAACGAAAACTTCCTGCAGTTTCACCAGACGCACATGGCGCATGTCCAGACCAGCGGAATGAGCTTTGCCATCGGTGTTCTGTCCATCGGCTATCTGATCCGGCGCGGGGTGGCGGGTTTTCTGCCCGCCCGTTTCGCGGCCCGCTACATCAGGGAGGGCCGCTTGCATCTTGTCGCGGACGCACCGCAATTCATCTGCCCGGTCTGGGCGCTCTGGCGCCAGGATCTGGACCCGCAGCTGCAGGATGCTGCAAAAAAGACACTCCTCGCCACTGCGTCAGCAATCAAACTCGAGGTTGAGGGGCTGACCGACACGCTCTGAGCTGGCAGCCCCGAAGCTCCCGGAGCCCTGCGCCTTGCAGCGTAGCTGCCTTGTTTTCCTGCATGATCCTGGATGACGCGCATCCCGCGCGGCGCGACGCGGGTGCACCCCGGTTTCGTTCCATTCAAAATACTCGTGTGCGCGTCAAGTTCTACGAATTTTACACTCAGAAGCAGAGTCCATATCCGTCCAGCAGCCCGTTAACCAGCGTGGAGTGTCTGTCCAAGGACGCAGGGGCGCTTCACGGATCATGCAGGAAGGAAATCCACATGAAAACCTTGACGACAACAGTCGCCGCATCGGCGATGGCGCTTGCTCTGGCCGCAGGGCCGGTCGCAGCGCAGCAACAGTTGGTCGGCGTGCAGGCGCTTGAAGATCGCCTTACAGACATCGAAAGCGATGTTCGCGACGATCAGGCACGCGGCAGGGACGCTGCACGCCATGGCAACCAGCAGTTCACCCCCGGCTTGTCCGGTAGCCTCGCGCTGAGCTTTTCTGCAAACCGCGGCAATTCCGACGCCCGTGAAACCAGCATCGCCAGCCGGTTCAACTACAATGTCGGCCAGTGGACCCACAGCTTCGGTCTGGGCCTGGAACTGGGCCGCTCAGACGGTGAGCGGACCAAGGGCAAGGGGTTTGCGGTCTATGACGCCAACTACTACCTGTCGGATGATTTCTACATCTTCGGCCTCGGCCGTGTCGAAGCCGACCGCATGCCCGGCAACCGGTCGGTGGATGCCTTTGTGGGCTTTGGCCCGGGCTACCGCATCATCAACACCCCTGATGTCGCATGGCGCGTCCAGGCCGGCCCCGGCATTCGCTACAACCGCAATCAAGAAACGAGCGAGTCGACCACCGAACTGGGCGCAATCGCGTCGTCGCGGTTCTTCTACGGCCTGAGCGACAATGTCTTCCTGACAAACAACACCGATGTGATCCATTCGGATGTCGGCACGATTGCCGAAAACGATCTGGGCGTCAGCGTTGGCGATCTGGACGGGCTGTCGACCCGGTTCAGCGTGCGGACCAACTACAACGAAGCGAACCCCGGCAAGTCGGTTGACCATGTGTTCGGCGTTTCGCTGGTCTACGCGTTCCGTTGATCGCGACTGCAAGAAGAAGCAACTGGGTGCGCGTTGGCGCACCCTTTTTTCATGCCGCCTCCTCGACAAAGCGGATCAGCCGCGGCAGGCAGACGCGCCGCAGGTCGTAATTCTCGACAATGCTCTCGCGCGCCGCCGCGCGCAGGCCTGCGTGGCGCTCGGGCGCGGCCAGCGCATCGCTCAGCGCCGCGGCCCAGCCCTCGACATCGAAGAAATCGACCAGCCGGCCGTTCACCCCGTCGGTGATCACCTCTTCCACTGGCCCCGTGCGCGAGGCGATGACGCTCGCCCCCAGCGCCATCGCCTCCAGCAGCGACCAGGACAGCACGAAGGGGATCGTCAGATAGGCATGCGCCCGCCCGATCTGCAGGATCCGCACATAATCGGCATAGGGCACGCGGCCAAGGAAATGCACGCGCGACAGGTCCGCCCGCCCCGCGATCTCGGCCAGAAACCGGTCGCGCCAGGACCCTTGCGCAGGCGGCGGGCCATAGCTTGCGCCATCGCCCCCGATGATCACCACCTGCGCCTCGGGCCGCGCGGCCAGCAGATCGGGCAGTGCGCGCAAGAAGATATGCGAGCCGCGATAAGGCTCGATATTGCGCGCGACATAGGTCAGCACCTCGTCGCCCGCGCGCAGGCTGCGCCCGTTGGGCAGCGTGTAGCGCGCGCCCGGATCAGGCCGCAGCGCCTCCGTGTCGATCCCGTCATGGGTGATCGTGATCTTGCGCCGGAAACAGGCCGGGAACGTGTCGGCCTGCCATTCGGTCGGCGCCAGCGCGGCATCGGCCTGCACCATCGACAGCGCCAGATGTGCCTGCCGCGCAACCACCCCCAGGCGCGCGCCCGGATCGGGGCGGCTGAATTCGGGGTCGAACCCCACATCGAGCCCCTGCGTGGCATAATAGAACTCGGCATAGACCAGAAGCCGCGCCTCGGGCCAGATCTCGCGCAGGAACAGCGTCTCGCCCCAGCCGGAATGGCCGAAGATCACATCCGGCACGAAACCCAGCTTGTCGCGCAGCTGGAGTGCGGCGCGCGCCACGCGATGCGCGCGGTCGGTCATCGCCGTATAGGTCGTGCCCAGCCGCGACTGCTTCGGGTCTGGCGCGGGGTCGGGCATCGGGTAGCGATAGGTGCGCACCGCGCTCTGCTGCGTGTTGCTTTCGGCGGTCAGCGCAATGATCTGATGGCCGCGCGCCGCAAGCGCGGGCGCAAGATGCCTGAACTGGCCCGGAAAATTCTGGTGGACCAGCAGAACCCGCATGCCCGTCTCCCGCGTGCGCTCAGGCCGCCCCGATCGCGGTGATATCAAAGGCCGCGGCCAGCAATTGCCGCGTATAGGGGTCCTTGGGCGCGTCAAAGACCTGATCGATGGGGCCTGCCTCAACCACATCGCCCTGCTTCATCACGATCACCTTGTGCGACAGCGCGCGCACCACGCGCAGATCATGGCTGATGAACAGATAGGCGAGCCCATGCTTGCGCTGCAAGGCGCGCAACAGCTCCACGATCTGCACCTGCACGGTCATGTCCAGCGCCGAGGTCGGCTCGTCAAGCACCACGAGCTTCGGCCGCAGGATCATCGCGCGCGCAATCGCGATCCGCTGGCGCTGCCCGCCCGAGAATTCATGCGGGTAGCGCTCCATCGTCAGGGGGTCGAGGCCGACTTCCTCCATGATCTCGGCGACCAGTTCGCGCTGGGAGCGCCCGACCGGAATACCATGCACGCCCAAGCCCTCGGCGATGATCTGCTCGACAGTCATGCGCGGGCTGAGGCTGCCGAACGGGTCCTGAAAGACGATCTGCAGATTGCGCCGCAGATCGCGCAGCGCGCGCGACTTTCGGCCCTGAATATCCGCGCCCTCGAACCAGATCGGCCCCTCACTTGAGATCAGCCGCAGGATCGCAAGCGCCAGCGTCGTCTTGCCAGAGCCCGATTCGCCCACGATCCCCAGCGTCTCGCCCGCGCGCAGGCTCAGCGTCGCGGAATTGACCGCCTTCACATGTCCCACGGTCCGGCGCAGGAAGCCACGCTGGATCGGGAACCAGATCTTGAGATTGTCGGTGCGCAGGATCTCGCTCGCGCGGTCGGGCACCGGCGCGGGCTGCCCGGTCGATTCAGCCGAGAGAAGCTTCTTCGTATAGGGGTGCCGGGGGCGCTCGAAAATCTCCTGCGTCGGGCCCTGCTCGACAATCTCGCCGCCCTGCATCACGCAGACCCGGTCGGCAAATCGACGCACGATGTTCAGATCATGGGTGATGAACAGAAGGCTCATCCCCTCGGCGCGCTTGAGGTCCACCAGAAGTTCCAGGATCTGCGCCTGGATCGTCAC
>SLKB01000212.1 GCA_007134805.1 Paracoccaceae bacterium | reverse complement strand
GGGCGGCGCAAAGCGCCGCCCCCCGCTTCGTCGAAGGAACAGGCAAAGTCCCAGCGGTCAGCGACGCAAGCCAGTATTCTGCGTGATCGAACCTCCCGCACCAGAGACAGCCGGAGCAGACCTGACCCTCACCCCAGTGCTTTGCCCAAGCGCGGCAATTTCCCGCGTTTCAGCAGCGCGCGCAGATCCTGTGCGCGCCCCGAAGCCGCCTCCGTCCGCGCATGGGCCTCTTGCACGGCGCTCTCCACGCGCACGGCATCTTCCAGCCAGTGTGCCATCAGGAAATCATCAGGGCTCTGCGCCCGCACGCCCTCGGGACCGAGCGCGCGGGGCGGGAAATCGCGCAGGTTGAGCGTGATGATGCATGCGGCCTGACCTGCAATCGCCGTGGCCAGCACATGCGCATCCGCCGGATCGGGCAGCCAGAGCCGCGACTCAACACTCGGGTCTGCGGCGATCTCGGCTTCGGGCCAGTCGGCGCGCAGGCGTGCGATCTCGCCACTGGCGATGACTTCCCCCTCGGGCCCGAGCCGTGCTGCCGCGCGCTGCCACTCCCCGAGCAGGCGCGCCGACCACAGCGGGGTGAAGCCCCCGCGCGCGGCCACACCCAGCAGTATCTCGCGCAGCACGCTGGGATAGAGCACGCAGGCGTCGAGCACGGCCCTCATGGGGCGAGGCGGAAGAACACGGCCTTGAGATAGCCGCTTTCCGCGAGTTGCGGCAGTTGCGGATGATCGGGTCCGGCGAAGCCCGTGTGGATCAGTTGCGCGCGCCGCCCGGCACGCCCGATGCCGCGCGCAGAAGCCGCGCGGAAGGCAGCGAGATCGGCGGCATGCGAGCAGGAACAGAGCGCGAGATACCCCCGCGGCGCCACCAGAGGGGCCGCGAGCCGTGCCACCCGCTCATAGGCGCGCAGGCCCGCGGCCAGCGCGTCCTTGTTCGGCGCAAAGGCGGGCGGGTCGCAGACCACCAGATCGAAGCGTGCACCCTCCTCGGCGAGCGCTTCGAGCGTGGCAAAGGCCTCGCCCTGCCGCGTGGCGAAACGCTCAGCCACCCCGCTGGCACGCGCGCCAGCCTCGGCCAGCGCGAGGGCCGGCGCCGAACTGTCCACGGCCAAGGCGCGCGCGGCCCCGGCAGCGAGCGCGGCCAGCGCAAAGCCACCGACATGCGAAAACACATCGAGCAATTGCGCGTCCGCTGCCAGTCTTGCGGCAAAGGCATGATTTTCGCGTTGGTCGAAAAAGAGGCCGGTTTTCTGCCCGCCCATCAGATCGGCGAGATAGGTCGCGCCATTCATTGGCACGGGGATCGGGCCATCGAGCGCGCCGCGCGCAAGCGCGGTTTCCTCGGTCAGCCCTTCCAGCGCCCGCGCGCGCCCGGTGCCATTCTTGACGATGGTCGCAACACCCGTGACCTCAGTCAGCGCCTCGGCCAGCATATCGAAGCAGGTCTCCGCCCACGCGGCATTGGGCTGGATCACCGCTGCATCACCGAAACGGTCGATAACGACACCGGGCAGGCCGTCGGCTTCGGCATGGATCAGGCGGTAATAGGGGGCGGAGTAGAGCCGCGCGCGCATTTCGAGCGCGCGATTGATACGCGTTTTCAGCCAGTCACGGTCGATCTGTACCGCAGGGTTGCGGTCCATCATCCGTGCGATGATTTTCGACCCCGGGTTGACCGTAACCACCCCAAGCGGGCGGCGGTCAGTGTCCTCGAGCCGCGCAAAACTGCCGGGGCGCAGGGCGCGGGTGCGCCGGTCGGTGACCAACTCATTGGCGAAGACCCAAGGGAAGCCGTGCCGGATGGCGCGGGCCTCGGCCTTGGGCATCAGTCGGATCGTGGGCAGGTCTTGCATGGCAGGGCCATCCTCTTGCGGGCTGGCCCTTGCCTTATGCGAGGGGCGGGGCTTTGAAAAGCCCCGCGGGCATCAGCCGCGGGCTGCGTTGCCGCCCAGCGGCAGCAGGCCGGTGGCCCATTTCCATGCGTGGCGCAGAGCGTCGGCCATGAATTCGGCGCGCATGCGGCGAGCTTCCTGTTCGAGGCGGGTGGTGTCGGTTTCGTAGGTCATAAGTCTTTCCTTTGTCGGTCTTGCGCAGGGATATAGTTGCTGCAGCGCAGAAATGTGAGTGGTTTTTCTGCAGATCCGTCATGACCGTGATGCATGACTTGCTGCGCGCGAATTGAAACGTTAGCGCTAACTGACTATATCAAACGCAACGATTCTCTTCTCCCAGATCAAGGAGGCCCTCATGCCCCTGCATCCGCGTATCGAAGCTGTCACCGAGCGTATCCGCACGCGCTCTGCCGAACGACGTGCGGCCTATCTCGCGCAAGTGCAGGCTGCGGCCGATGCGGGCCCGGTGCGCGCGCATCTCTCCTGTGGCAATCAGGCCCATGCCTATGCGGCGATGGGGCCGGACAAGGACCGGTTGTCGGAAGGGCGCGCGCCCAATCTCGGGATCGTGACAGCCTATAACGACATGCTTTCGGCGCACCAGCCTTTCGAGGGGTTTCCCGCTGTGATCCGCGAAGCCGCGCGCAAAGCGGGCGGCACGGCGCAGGTCGCAGGTGGGGTTCCCGCCATGTGCGACGGGGTCACGCAGGGCCAGCCGGGGATGGAACTGTCGCTATTTTCGCGCGATGTGATCGCGCTCTCGGCAGGGGTGGCGATGTCGCATAACTGCTTCGACGCCGCGCTTTGGCTCGGGGTCTGCGACAAGATCGTGCCGGGGCTGGTGATCGCGGCGGCAACCTTCGGGCATGTGCCTGCCGTTTTCGTGCCGGCAGGGCCGATGACGAGCGGCCTGCCCAATGACGAGAAAGCCAAGGTGCGCCAGCAATTCGCACAAGGGCAGATCGGGCGCGACAAGCTGATGGAGGCCGAGATGGCCAGCTATCACGGCCCGGGCACCTGCACCTTCTACGGCACCGCGAATACCAACCAGATGCTGATGGAGTTCATGGGGCTGCACATGCCCGGCGCGGCCTTCGTCAATCCGGGCACGCCACTGCGCGAGGCGCTGACTGAGGCCGCGACCGAGCGTGCGATGGCGATCACCGCGCTGGGGAATGATTACCGCCCTGTCGGTCATGTGCTTGATGAACGTGCCTTTGTGAATGGGATTGTCGGGCTGATGGCCACCGGGGGATCGACCAATCTCGTCCTGCACCTGCCTGCCATGGCGCGCGCTGCCGGGATCGAACTCGCACTGGAGGATTTTGCGGAGATTTCGGATGCGGTGCCGCTGATGGCCAAGGTCTATCCCAACGGTCTGGCCGATGTGAACCATTTCCACGCCGCCGGTGGGCTCGGCTTCATGATCGGTGAGTTGTTGGGGGCAGGGCTGTTGCACGAGGATGTCTGCACCGTCGCGGGCGACGGGCTCGCGCGCTATGCGCAGGAGCCCAAGCTGCGTGATGGGCAACTCGTCTGGGAAGATGGCACGGGCGAGAGCCAGAATGACCGCATCCTGCGCCCTGTGCGGGATCCGTTTCAGCCTGTCGGTGGGCTCAAGCAGCTCTCGGGCAATCTGGGGCAGGGGGTGATCAAGGTCTCGGCCGTTGACCCCGCGCGCCATGTGATCGAGGCCCCGGCGCGGGTGTTCCATGATCAGGCGGCGGTGAAAGTTGCTTTTCAGGCGGGCGAATTCACCGAGGATGTGGTGGTCGTGGTCCGTTTTCAGGGGCCCTCGGCCAATGGCATGCCCGAATTACACGCGCTGACGCCGATCCTGGCCGTGTTGCAGGACCGAGGGCTGAAGGTCGCGCTAGTGACGGACGGGCGGATGTCCGGGGCCAGCGGCAAGGTGCCCGCGGCGATCCATGTGGCCCCTGAAGCGGCGAAGGGCGGTCCGCTGGCGTGTTTGCGCGACGGTGATGTCGTGCGGGTCGATGCGGTGGCGGGTCGGATCGAGGCTCTCGTCGAGGATTTCGAGACGCGGGCACCGGTCGAGGCAGATTTGTCGGCCAATGGTGTGGGGATTGGTCGCGAGTTGTTCGCGGCCTTCCGCGCTAATGTTGGCGATTCGACGCAAGGGGCCGGGGTTGTTGTCTGAGTGTTGCCCAATGGGTGAGGTGGATGAAAAGCGCCCGCTCGGGGAGCCCACCCGCC
>SLKB01000263.1 GCA_007134805.1 Paracoccaceae bacterium | reverse complement strand
CTGCGCTCAAGGAAACGCTCGACGGGGATGACGCGGGCAAGATCAAGTCCGGCATCCAGAACGTGACCGAGGCGTCGATGAAGCTGGGCGAGGCGATCTACAAGGCGCACGCCGAAGAGGCGGAAGCCGCCGAGGCCGAGCCCGAAGACGACCGCCCGCGCGATGGCGACGATATAGTCGATGCGGATTTCGAGGATCTGAGCGACGGCAAGCGCAAGTAAGGCCGCCCGTTGAAAACATGCAACCGGTCTGGGTCGCTCAGGCCGGTTGTATATTGGAGAAACTGACAGAATGGCCAAGCGCGATTTTTACGATGTCCTCGGGGTCAGCCGGTCCGCTTCGGCTGACGAGATCAAGAAGGCCTACCGGAAAAAGGCCAAGGAACTGCATCCAGACCGCAATTCCGACAATCCCGACGCCGAGGCGCAGTTCAAGGAAGTGAACGAAGCCTATGACGCACTGAAGGATGCGGATCGCAAGGCCGCCTATGACCGTTTCGGGCACGCCGCGTTCGACGGCGGAATGGGGCAGGCGGGCGCGCGGGGCGGGCCTTCTGGCTTCGGTGGCAATGCCGATTTCGCGAGCGCTTTTTCGGATGTGTTCGAGGATCTTTTTGGTGATTTCGTGGGCGGCGGGCGTGGCTCGGCGCGGGCGCGCGCAAGCCGCGGATCGGATCTGCGCTACAATATGCGGATCACCCTGGAAGAGGCCTTCACGGGCGTGAAGCGCACCATTCGGGTGCCGCGCCTGTCCGAATGCACAAGCTGCAGGGGCACCGGGGCCGAGGGCGGGGCAGAGCCTGTCACCTGCCCCACCTGTTCGGGAATGGGCAAAGTGCGCGCGCAGCAAGGGTTCTTCACGGTCGAGCGCACCTGCCCGACCTGTTCGGGCAGTGGACAGATCGTCAAGAACCCCTGCAAGACCTGCGGGGGCGCGGGCCGTCAGGAGAACGAAGCTTCGCTCTCGGTCAATATCCCCGCCGGGGTCGAGACCGGGACGCGCATTCGCCTTTCAGGCGAAGGCGAGGCGGGGATGCGCGGTGGCCCTGCCGGGGATCTCTATATCTTCGTGACGGTGCAGGACCACCAGATCTTCAAGCGCGACGGGGTGACATTGTTCTGCCGCGTGCCGGTCAGCATGGCCCGTGCAGCACTCGGGGGCGAGGTCGAAGTGCCCACCATCGACGGTGGGCGGTCTCGGGTGAAAGTGCCCGCCGGCAGCCAGTCGGGGCGTCAGATGCGCCTGCGCGGAAAGGGTATGCCGGCTCTGCGCGGGGGTGGTCAGGGCGATATGCTGATCGAACTCGCGGTCGAGACGCCAGTGAACCTGACCACGCGCCAGAAGGAATTGCTGGCCGAATTCGAAAAGCTCAGTGTCGAGAACAATCCCGAAAGCAGCAGCTTTTTCGACAAGGTGAAAGGCTTCTGGGACGGGATGACCGGCTGATCAGAGCTTGCACACAGTCGCCGCGCGCGCCTGGAGCACATCACGCTCGCGGTGCATGCGCGTGACCTCCGGGTGCGTGGCGACGACATTGGCCGCGCCCGGCGTCACACAAGCCAGTTGGTCGCCCGGCGCTTTCGTGCAGCGATAGGTTGCATAGCCGCGGGACGCCAGTGTGATCTTGAAGGACTGCCGCTCTTCGATCGTCGCGATCTTCGCGTCATGCACGCGCAAGGCGTGGCTCGCCTGTTCGCAACTCATGCTGCCCCGGGTTGCTTGCGGCGGCATCCAGTGACCGAACAACTCGCATCCACCCAGCAGCATCATGGCTGTCACTCCCAGTATCCACCTCATGCGCTCTCTCCCGCAAAACCTGAGACCGAAGGACGTCCTTGCGTATCGAGACACCGGCGCATCCTTGTCGCGCCGGTGTCCGTCGTTCAGCGAGCCCGCATGATAGCGTAAGGCGCGCAGGGCTCAAGGTACCCGCCAGTCCCTGCCTCTCGCGCTTTCAAAGGGGCTGCATCCGGCTCAACTGCCTTTTCTGCACGGCGCCGAGCGCAACACATAGTGACCCGGCCGCACGAGGTGCTTCTTTTCCTCATAGATCGCCGGATAATGCATGCGATAGACCTGATGGCCAGCGGTGCCATTCCGGTATTCCAGTTTGGTCTCTGCATGCTTCACAAGGTGCTTGGTGGTCCGGTATTCGGGCGCCACATAGACCTTGTCGAAACATTCGACCACGTGACCTTTCCATGCCGCCGCCGGTGTCGCCAGAAAGGGAGCCATCGCCAGAGCGAGAGCCGGGAGTGCGAGTTTTTTCATTTCAGTCCTCCAAAAAAAAAGATTGAATTATGTTTTCGTAACTGCTCAATACCTCTCGGCAAGTGCGCGGTTTCCTGCCAGCTCACAGAAAGATGCCACACTTGTGATGATGGTAGCACCTCATTTTATGTCTGGCAATGCTGCAAATCAGCAATTTTATTTGGTTAATCCTTTGTTATGACGTCTTGTGCGACAGTTTCACGCATCGACTCGTGCGAGGAGCCTCACGGAAATGTCACTCCCGCTCTTTCAGACAGAACAGGATCGTGAGCCCGGTAAGACCCCGGCAGCGGGCGCGCGCCTGCCCTCCTACCTGCGCGATCATCGCAAACGCCTGCGCGAGCGGTTCACAAATGGCGGTGCGGCCGCCATGCCGGATTACGAGTTGCTGGAGCTGGTGTTGTTCCGGGCGATCCCGCGTCAGGATGTCAAGCCGCTGGCGCGCCTGCTGATCGACAGCTTCGGGGATCTCAACCGCGTGATCGCGGCGCCGGAAGCGCGCCTCATGGCCGTCGAGGGGGTCGGACCGTCTGTCGTGACGGAATTGAAGCTCATCGAAGCCTGCGCCCAGCGGATGGCGCGGGCGAAAGTGATCAATCGCCCGGTCATCGCTGGCTGGGATGCGCTGCTCGATTACTGCCACACTGCAATGTCGCATCGGGACACTGAACAGGTGCGCGTCCTCTATCTCGACCGCAAGAATGTGCTGATTGCCGATGAAGCCCAGGGCGAGGGCACGGTCGATCACGTCCCGGTCTATCCGCGCGAGGTGCTCAGGCGCGCGCTTGAGTTGAATGCGTCGGCCTTGATCCTCGTGCACAATCACCCATCGGGCGATCCGACCCCGTCAGAGGCCGACATCGCCCTGACAGAAACGATCCGCATCGCGGCCGAGGCCCTGTCGATTTCCCTGCATGACCACCTTGTTATCGGCAAGTCCTGCGAATTGAGTTTCCGCAGCGAGGGCCTGCTCTGAGATCGGGCGCCGCCTGCGCAGCGACGCGGGCCCTAGCGCAGCAGCGTCAGCGACCCGGGCGTTTCAAGATCGCGCGCCATGAGGGGGGCGCTCCCTGCGGGCAGGTCGAACAGGACAAAGCCTGATGCCGTGTCGCAGCCGGGGGCCGAGATCTCTGCCTCCTGCAGGCCACCGCCCTCGGGGTAGACCGACTGAAAGATGCGAGCCGAAAAGGCGCGGCCACAGGTCCGCGCGTCAAAGTCGAGCATGAGCGCGACACGCGCCGCATCGCGCAACCGGGTCGGGATCGAGTGGACATGCACTCGCTGCGCCATCTCTCCCTGCCCATCGCCAAGCGCGATCAGGAAGCTCTCGTCGATCTCCATGTCGAAGGGGCGTTCTGCGCTCAGATGCCCGGGGCTGTCGCGCTCTGCCGCGCCGTGGAAGGCGTGCAGCGCAAAGCCTGCGGGCCCTTGCCAGTGCAGCACAGTGCGGGCGTGCTGGCCGGCCTCGGGCACCTGCACATTGCCCGACAGCGCATGGCCATCCGCCAGGGTCACCTCAACATCCGCATCCTGCGCAAGCGCGGGCAGAAAGGTGAAGAAGCGCCCCGCGTCGTCCAGATGGACAGTGAATTCAAGCGCCGCATGCCGGATGACGACCCTCTGCGACCCGGCGCAGGGCGCGTCGAGCGACAGCTCGATCAACGCGTCGACCCCGGCGGCAAGATCAAGGCGTGCCGCGCAGGGGCCGTCCGCACCGGCCAAAAGGCGCAGCTCCGGCGCCAGTCCGGCCGTCTGCTCAGGCGCGTCAGAGGGGTCGGGCAGGCTTGCAGACCGGGCGTCCGCCGGTGCCGGCCCCTCGGCCGTGTCGGCGAAGATGTCGAGATGCGGGGCCGCAAGCATCACTGTGGCGATGCCGGCGAT
>SLKB01000328.1 GCA_007134805.1 Paracoccaceae bacterium | reverse complement strand
TTCGCCCACCGCATCGCGCAGCCCGGCCGCCGTGAGCTTGGCGGCCACATCCTCGTCGCGCCCCACGACCAGCGCCTCGCCGTAGCCGCCGCGCTGATAGGCGACCGCCGCGCGCAGCACGCGCTCGTCATCGCCTTCGGCAAAGATCATCCGCGACTTGCGCGCCCGCGCCCGCGCATGGATTGATTGCAGGATGCCAGCGGTCGGGTCCATGCGCGCTTTCAGCGCGTCGGTGTAACCCTCCATGTCAATGATCGGCCGGCGCGCGACGCCCGTGTCCATCCCCGCCCTGGCAACCGCGGGCGGGATGGTATGGATCAGCCGCGGATCAAAGGGCGTCGGGATGATATAGTCGCGCCCGAAGGTCAGCTTGCGCCCGTAGGCCATGGCCACCTCGTCTGGCACATCCTGACGCGCCAGTTCGGCAAGCGCCCGCGCGCAGGCGATCTTCATCTCGTCATTGATCGCGCGCGCATTGATATCAAGTGCTCCGCGAAACAGATATGGAAATCCCAAAACATTGTTGACCTGATTCGGATAATCGCTGCGGCCTGTCGCCACGATAGCGTCCGCGCGCACTTCCTGTGCCTCTTCGGGGGTGATCTCGGGGTCGGGATTGGCCATGGCAAAGATCACCGGATTGTCCGCCATGCTCGCGACCATCGCTGGTGTGACTGCCCCCTTCGCCGAGACACCGAGGAACACATCCGCCCCCACCATCGCCTCTTCCAGCGTGCGCGCCTCGGTGCGCGCGGCATGGGCCGATTTCCACTGGTTCATCCCCTCGGTCCGGCCCTGCCAGATCACCCCCTTGGTGTCACACATGATGCAGTTGTCATGCTGCGCGCCCATGGCTTTGAGCAGTTCGAGACAGGCAATCCCTGCCGCGCCCGCGCCATTGAGCACGATCCGGCACTCCTCGATCCGCTTGCCCGACAATTCCAGCGCGTTGATCAGCCCTGCAGCACAAATCACTGCTGTCCCATGCTGGTCGTCATGGAACACGGGGATATCCATGATCTCCTTGAGCCGCGATTCGATTATGAAACACTCAGGCGCCTTGATATCCTCGAGGTTGATGCCCCCGAAGGTCGGCCCCATGATCCGGACTGCCTGGATGATTTCCTCTGGATCCTGACTGTCGAGCAGGATGTCGATCGCGTTCACATCAGCGAACCGCTTGAAGAGCACGGCCTTGCCCTCCATCACCGGCTTGGAGGCCAGCGCGCCTAGATTGCCCATCCCCAGGATCGCCGAGCCATTGGACACCACCGCGACCATATTGCCCTTGGCCGTGTAGTCATAGGCCGCTTGCGGATCGTCGGCGATCGCCTGCACCGGCACGGCCACGCCAGGGCTGTAGGCGAGCGAGAGATCGGCTTGCGTGGCCATCGGTTTCGACGCCACTATATCGTATTTCCCCGGCCGGGGCAGATGGTGATAGGCCAGGGCCTCCTCGGTGGTGAATTTGGTGCGCGCCATGCCATGCTCCTCCTCAAGCGCCTTGCATAGCGGCTCGGCGGGGCAGGAACAACAAAACCTGCGCGCCGTTAGCGCTGTCGCCCCCCTTCCCCCCGCCGCCCGGCTTCGCTACCTTGCACGCCAGTAGCCGCGCCAAGGATCCGTCCACCAGTGACCGACACTGTCACCCCCATGATGTCCCAGTATCTCGAGGTGAAGGCCCAGCACCCCGATGCGCTTCTCTTCTACCGCATGGGCGATTTCTACGAGCTGTTCTTCGACGATGCGAAAGCCGCCGCCGCCGCCCTCGACATTGCACTGACCAAGCGCGGCAAGCATCTGGGCGAGGAAATCGCGATGTGCGGCGTGCCCCATCACGCGGCCGAGGGCTATCTGCTCACGCTGATCCGCAAGGGCTTCCGGGTGGCCATCGCCGAGCAGATGGAGACCCCGGAGGACGCGAAAAAGCGCGGCTACAAGGCCGTTGTGCAGCGCGACGTCGTCCGCCTCGTCACGCCCGGCACGCTGACCGAAGACACGCTGCTGGACGCGCGGCGGCACAATTTCCTCGCAGCTTTTGCCGAGCTGCGCGAGGACGGAGCGCTCGCGATTGCCGATATCTCGACGGGCGCGCTGCGGGTGATCCCCTGCGCGCGCGCACGGCTCAGCGCCGAGCTGGCGCGAATTGCCCCGCGCGAGCTTCTGATCAGCGAAAACCTCGAGGGCGCACTGCGGCCCACAGCCCAGGACCTCGCCATCGCGCTGACCCCGATGGCGCCTGCGAGTTTCGACAGCCAAAGCGCGGCGCGCCGGCTCTGCGAGCTTTATCAGGTGACAACCCTCGACGGGTTCGGCAGCTTCAGTCGCGCCGAATGCGCCGCGATGGGCGGGCTTGTCGCCTATCTCGATCTGACGCAGCGCGGGCGCATGCCGCTTCTGCTGCCCCCAGTGCGCGAAACCGCCGAGGAGTTCGTGCAGATCGACGCGGCCACGCGCCGCAACCTGGAGCTGACCGAGTCGCTTGCGGGCGGGCGCGAGGGGGCGCTCATCGCGGCGCTCGACTGCACGCACACTGCCGCCGGCGCGCGGCTTCTGGAACGCCGGCTCGCAGCGCCTGCACGCCGGCTTGAAGACATCCTCGCGCGGCAATCCTCGCTGCGCTTTCTGCACGCCGATCGCCGGCTTCGCGCCGATCTGCGCGCAGCCCTTCGCGGCGTGCCCGATCTTGACCGGGCGCTCTCCCGTATTGCACTCGACCGCGCGGGCCCCCGCGATCTGGCCGCAATCCGGGCAAGCCTTGCACAGGCCGTCCAGATCCACGCGCGCCTTGAGGGCAGCGACGCGCCCCCGCATCTGGCCGAGGCCACTGCACGGCTTTCGGGCGAAGCAGCACTTCTGGACCTTCTGGAGGATGCGCTTATCGCCGAGCCCCCGCATCTGGTCCGCGATGGGGGCTTCATCGCGCCTGGCCATGACCCCGATCTCGATGCCGCGCGCGAGCTGCGCGATGAGGGTCGCGCGATCATCGCCCGCCTGCAAACGGAGTATGCCACAGACACCGGGATCGCGAGCCTCAAGATCAGGCACAACAATGTGCTGGGCTATTTCATCGAAGTGACCACGACCCATGCAACCCGCATGCAAAGCGCGCCGCATTCCGAGCGCTTCCACCACCGGCAGAGCACAGCGAGCGCGCTGCGCTTCAGCACCGCCGAGCTTGCCGATCTCGAAAGCCGCATCCTCTCGGCCGGTGCCCGCGCGCTTGAACTCGAAAAGCAGCATTTCGCCCGGCTGCGCGCGGCAACGCTCGATCGCGCCGCCCCCCTGTCAGAGCTCGCGCGCGCCTTGGCCGAGATCGACCTTGCCGCCGCACTGGCAGAGCTGGCCGAAAGCCGCGACTGGTGCGCGCCCACGCTCGACCACTCGCGCGCCTTCGCGATCACCCAGGGCCGTCACCCTGTCGTCGAGGCCGCATTGCAGCGCGCGGGCCAGGCCTTTATCGCCAATGATTGCGACCTCTCGGGCGATGAGGATGCTGCAATCTGGCTGCTGACCGGGCCCAACATGGCCGGCAAATCAACCTTCCTGCGGCAGAACGCGCTCATTGCCATCCTCGCGCAGATGGGCAGCTTCGTGCCCGCCAGATCCGCGCATATCGGGCTGGTAAGCCAGGTCTTCAGCCGCGTGGGCGCAAGCGATGATCTCGCGCGCGGGCGCTCCACCTTCATGGTCGAGATGGTCGAGACCGCCGCGATCCTCAATCAGGCCGATGACCGCGCGCTGGTGATCCTCGACGAGATCGGGCGCGGCACGGCGACCTATGACGGGCTCTCGATCGCCTGGGCCACGCTCGAACACCTGCATGATGTGAACCGCGCGCGCGCGCTCTTCGCAACCCATTACCATGAGATGACCGCCCTCGCCGGGCGCCTCAAGGGCGTGTCGAATGCGACTGTCGCTGTCAAGGAATGGGAAGGCGAGGTCATCTTCCTGCACGAAGTGCGCCGTGGTGCTGCCGATCGCAGTTACGGCGTGCAGGTAGCGCGGCTCGCAGGCTTGCCCGATGCCGTGATCGCGCGCGCGCGCGACGTGCTCGCAGCCCTTGAAGCAGGCGCGACCAAGGCCCCGAATGCGGCCCTGATCGATGACTTGCCGCTCTTTTCAGCCGCGCGCGCCCCTGTCCCCGAGCCCGATCCGGCACT
>SLKB01000130.1 GCA_007134805.1 Paracoccaceae bacterium | reverse complement strand
TGGGGCAGTGACGGGAGACGACATGATCACGCGTTTTGCAATTGCAGGACTGGGAGTTGTGCTGGGCGGCTCCGCAGTGTTCGCAGAGGCCACTCAGTTCGACGGCACCTATTCGATCGCCGGCGACGTTTCGGTTTGCATCGTGGGCGAGGGCGATGTTGCGGGTGCGGCCTTGCGCATTCACGATGGGGTGCTCGAGAGTATCGAGAGCCAGTGCCAACTTACGAACCCCACGAATATCCGCGACATGGATGCGATTCTGTTCGACATGGTCTGTTCGGGCGAGGGGATGGAATGGACGGATCGTGTCTTCATGAAGCGGATGCCGGATCAGTCGCTGTTGATGGTCAGTAATGGGTTCTTCAACAGCTATCCGCGCTGTCCGGACTGATCGGTACCACCGGCAAATCTGGCCTCCCACTCGGTGCGCTGGTCCTCAGTGATCTTCGCGAACAGCACATCCGGCACAGTGAAGCCATGTCCGGCAGGCAGGATGTCCAGCGCGGCCGCCAGATCGTCGGGCCAGGACCAGTCGTCCGATGCAAGCGCCGCCATGATCCGCACGCTTGTATCGGGGATGAAGGGCCGCGCGACGATGGCATAGACGCGGATCAGGTTGAGCGCGAGCCGGATTTGCGCTGCTGCCTGATCCGGGTCGGTCTTGAAGGTGGACCATGGCGCGGCTTCTTGCAGGTATTCGTTGCCTGCAACCCACATCGCGCGCAGGCTTTGCGCTGATTTCCGGACCTCAATAGCTTCCATGCGAGTTTCATAACTTGCCAGGTGGCCAGCGAGGACATTCATCAGCTCCAGTTCGCGCGGGCCGGTCTGGCCGCCCTCTGGCACTGTTTCGCCGAATTTGGACCGGCAGAATTTGGTGACGCGGCTGACGAGATTGCCCAGAACATCGGCGAGATCCTTGTTCACGCTGGTCTGGAAGTTCTCCCATGTGAACTCGGCATCCGAGTTCTCGGGCGCGTGGCTGAGCAGCCACCAGCGCCAGTAATCGGCTGGCAAGAGTTCGAGCGCCTGATCCATGAACACACCGCGCCCAAGACTTGTCGAGAACTGTCCGCCATCATAATTCAGGTAATTGAATGACTTGATGTAGTCGACAAGCTTCCAGGGCTCGCCGGACCCGATCAGCGTGGCCGGGAAGCTTAGTGTGTGGAAGGGCACATTGTCCTTGCCCATGAATTGCACGTAGCGGACATCCCCGGCGCCCATGTCAGTGCGCCACCAGCGCTGCCACGCGGCGTCGTCAAGCCCGTTGGCATCGGCCCATTCGGCAGTCGCGGCGATATACTCGATGGGCGCATCGAACCAGACATAGAAGACCTTGCCTTCCATCCCCTGCCAGGGCGCGCCGTCGAATTGCGCGGGCACGCCCCAGTCCAGATCGCGGGTTATGCCCCGATCCTGCAGTCCGTCGCCATCATGGAGCCATTTCTTCGCGATCGAGGTCGTCAGCACCGGCCAACTGGTCTGGCTGTCGATCCATCTGTCGAGCGTGTCGCGAAGCGTGGATTGGCGCAGGAAGAGGTGACGCGTCGCGCGCACTTCCAAATCGGTCGCCCCCGACACGGCCGAGCGCGGGTTGATCAGGTCGGTGGGGTCAAGCTGCTTGGTGCAATTCTCGCATTGATCGCCGCGCGCGCGCTCATAGCCGCAATTGGGGCAGGTGCCCTCGATATAGCGGTCCGGCAGAAAGCGGCCATCGGTGGGAGAGTAGACCTGCTCTTCCGAGACTTCCTCGATCAGCCCGGCCTGCCCCAGTCTTGCGGCCAGATGCTGGGTCAGCGCGTAATTCCGAGCGCTCGACGAGCGCCCGTAATGGTCGAAAGACAGGCGGAAGCCATGCGCAAGATCCGTCTGGATCGCGTGCATCTGCTTGCAATACTCGGCAACTGGCTGGCCGGCCTTTGCGGCGGCAAGCTCGGCCGGGGTGCCATGCTCGTCGGTGGCGCAGATGAACACCACCTCATGGCCTCTCGCGCGGCAATAGCGGGCATAGAGGTCGGCGGGCAACTGGCTCCCGACAAGGTTACCCAAATGCTTGATCCCGTTGATATAGGGCAGTGCCGAAGTGATCAGGATGCGCGCCATGGTCTTCCCCGCCTTGAACCGACAGGGCCCGGTTTAGATCAAGACCGGGGGCAGGGGAAAGCGGTTTTCAGCGTGAGCGTCCCTTGGGTTTTGCGGCGGGCTTGGCCTGAGGCGGCGGCTCAAGGGCCTGGGCGAGCTTGGCGAAGGCCACGCGGATGCCGCCCGGGGCTTCCTGCCCCACGAAGGCATCGAGCGCGGGCCAGACCTTGACTGCACGATCCACCAGCGGGTCGGCGCCGGGCTCATAGAGGCCTGCCTGGATCATCATCTCGGCCCGGTCATAAGCGCCAAGCAGACGCCGGGCCTCGGCAATGCGCGTGTTTTCTTCCGGGGTCGCCGCCAGTGGCAGCGCGCGTGAGACCGAGCGCAGCACGTCGATGGCAGGGAAACGGCCGCGCTCGGCGATTGCGCGGTCCATGACCACATGCCCGTCGAGCACGCCGCGCAGGATATCGGCGATGGGCTCCTCCATGTCCGAGCCGGCAACCAGGACAGTGAAGATCGCCGTGATCGCGCCCACGAAGTCGGATCCCGGCCCCGCACGTTCGGCCAGCGACATGATCTGATGTGCGGTGGAGGGGGGGAAACCGCGCAGGCTCGCCTCTTCGCCCGCCGCCAAGGCCACTTCGCGATGCGCCTCGGCCAGACGGGTGATGCTGTCAGCGAGCAGCAGCACATGCTTGCCCTGATCGCGAAAATGCTCGGCCACGCACATCGCGGCGGCGGCGCAGCGGCGGCGGGTCAGCGGCGGCTGGTCGGAGGTTGCTGTGATGATGACCGCACGCTTGAGTCCGTCTTCGCCCAACGTATCTTCGACAAACTCGCGCAATTCGCGCCCGCGCTCGCCGATGAGGCCGATGACCACGACATCTGCTTGCATCTTCTTGGCGAAATTGCCCAAGAGGATCGACTTTCCGACGCCCGATCCTGCGAAAAGGCCGATGCGCTGCCCCTCGACCAGCGGCAGCATCGTGTTGAAGACTGCCATTCCCGTGTCGAGCCGTTTCCCCAGACGCCCCCGCCGCGCGGGCTCCGGTGCCGGGCTGGCAAGACTGCGCATGCGTGGGCCAGGCAGCAGAGGCTTGCCATCGAGCGGGCGACCATAGGGGTCGATCACGCGGCCGATCCAGCTGTCATCCGGCGCGATCCCGCGCGCGCGCAGGTGCTCGGCGCGGTCCCCGATCGCCAGTCCGTCGCGCACGCCGTCGGCAAGCGCATGGGCCTCAAGCTCGGTCAGTCGCAGGATCTCGGCGCCAATTCGGGTGCCTCCGCGGGTCTCGAATTCCAGCCAGTCACCAATCCCCGCCTGGTCGGTCAGACCGGTGACGCTGATCAACTGACCCTCGATCCGGTTGATCTGGCCGTAGACGCGCACAGGGCGCAGTTGCACGACCTGTGCGCGCAAGGCGTCGAAAGCATTCATTCGTGGCGTCTCCGTCTTTTGCCCGTTCTTGGCGGGTGCCGCTTACGCATCCTTAATCGAATCAGTCTTAAAGGATGGTGTATTGATGAACGGGAGAAACCCTGATGTTCGATTTGCCCCAGATCATGCGCACAGCGCAGGACATGGCGCGCCACGCCGCTGCCCGGCAGACAGTGATTGCGGAAAACATCGCCCATTCCGATACGCCCGGCTACAAAGCGAAGGATCTGCCAGATTTCGGAAACTTCTTCTCAGCCTCACATCCGTTGCGCGCCACGCGCGCAGGCCATATCGGCGCCGACCTCCGCGCGCTCGAGTTCAAGGCAGAAACGGACGCGGGTTCACCAAGCTTTTCACCAAATGGAAACACGGTTTCGCTCGAGCGCGAGATGATGCGCTCGGCCGAGACGCGGCAAGGCCATGACCTTGCGCTTGCCGTCTACGGCTCGACGCGCGGCATCCTGCGCTCGGCGCTCGGTCGGTAAGGGGGTGACAGATGGCTGATCTGTTTGGCGGATTTTCGATCGCGGCATCGGGGATGGAGGCACAGGCGCGCCGGTTGCGACATGTCTCCGAGAATATCGCAAATGCCGACACGCCGGGATATCGGCGCAAGACTATCGATTTCCGCGCTGAGATCGACCGAGCGAGCGGGTTCGCGCGGGTTGCAACCGGGCCTGTGCAACTCGACCAGCGCGAGTTGCCGCGGATCTATGACCCGGGCCATGCGCTGGCGGGGGCGGACGGGTTCTATGACGGCTCGACTGTCGACCTGATGATCGAGATCGCCGATGCCCGCGAGGCCGGACGCAGTTACGAGGCAAATCTGCGCGCTTTCGATCAGACCCGCCAGATGGCGCAAGGATTGCTTGACCTGCTGCGCAGGTGATTTTCCAGAAAGGAATAATTGAGATGCTCGTTACCCCCAATCTCGCGGCGCAAGGTTATGACAGCGCGCGCAATGTTGCCCTGCCATCGGAGGCCCGTGAAGGTCGCCGCGCTGAGGGCGAATTCGGCGCGCAGGTTGGCGTCTTCGCCCAGAACCTGCAGCAGGCCGAAAAGATCACCCATGACGCGATGGTGGGCGGTGCGGATCCGCATTCACTCGTCCAGGCGCTGGCCGCGACCGAGTTGGCGGTCGAGACAGCCGTGACAGTGCGCGACAAGGTGGTCGAGGCCTATCTCGAAATCCTGCGGATGCCGGTCTGAGCCGATGGATGAAGCGCAGTTCTTCGACACGATGCGGCAGGGGCTCTGGGTGGCGACCGTCGTGGCCACGCCGATCCTGCTTGCAGCGCTAGTGACGGGGCTTGCAGTGGGCCTTTTTCAGGCGCTCACCTCGATCCAGGAAATGACGCTGACCTTTGTGCCGAAGCTCGCGGCCATCGTGGTCGTCTTCTGGGTGTCGATGAGCTTCATGAGCGCCACCCTCGTGACCTTTTTCCACGGCGAGATCCTGCCGCTGATCGCAGGGAGCTGACAATGGACAACGCGACCTACACGACACTCACACGCATGTCGGGCCTCAAGCGCGAGATGGGGATGATAGCCAACAACCTCGCCAATCTGAGCACCACCGGCTTCCGGCGTGAAGGCATCGTGTTCTCGGAATTCGTGGTCGGCACGCAGCGCCACGAGCCGTCGCTTTCGATGGCGCTGGGCAATACGCGCCACACGTATCAGATGCCGGGTGCACTCACCCAGACCAACGGGACATTCGATCTGGCCATTGAGGGAGAGGGGTTCTTCCAGTTGCAGACTCCCCAGGGCGAGCGATTGACGCGCGCCGGTATCTTCAGCCCAAACGCCGCCGGAGAGCTGGTCAACATGGACGGCCATCTGTTGCTCGATGCAGGTGGCGCGCCCATCTTCGTGCCCCCCGATGCAGGCCATGTGGCCGTGTCGCGCGATGGCACGCTGTCTGCCGATGGGCAGCCTTTCGGTCAGGTGGGCCTCGTGCGCCCAGCCGATCCTGTGACCATGCGCCATGAAGCGGGCACACTCTTCGTGGTAGACGGACCTCTCGATCCGGTCGAGGCCCCGGCAGTCCTGCAGGGGTTCCTTGAGGAATCCAATGTCGATCCCCTACCGCAGATCGCGCGCATGATCGAGGTGCAGCGCGCCTATGAACAGGGCCAGCGCTTCCTCGATCGCGAGGACGAGCGCATCAAGACCGTCATCCAGACGCTGGGCCGCGGATAATCAGGAGCACACCATGAAATCACTTCAGATCGCAGCCACCGGGATGAGCGCGCAGCAGATGCGCGTCGACACCATCGCCAACAACCTCGCCAATATGAGCACGACGGGCTACAACGCGCGCCGCGCCGAGTTTGCAGACCTGCATTATCAGCAATTCGCGCGCGCCGGCACGATCAACGCCGCGGACGGCACTGTGCTGCCCACGGGCGTGCAGGTCGGGCTCGGGGCGCGTCCGGCCTCGATCAGCATGCAGATCCAGCAGGGCTCGCTGGTTCAGACCGGCGGGGATCTCGATCTCGCGATCGAGGGCAAGGGCTATCTGGAAGTGACGCTGCCCGATGGGCAGGCCGCCTATACGCGCGACGGTGGCCTGAAACGCACGGGCGACGGGCTCATCGTGAACTCGGAAGGCTTCGAGGTCGTGCCCGGGATCGTGATCCCCAACGATGTCAGGTCGCTGTCGATCAATGCGCAGGGCGAGATCTTCGGCTATTTCGCCGGCCAGGTGCAACCGCAACTGCTGGGTCAGTTGTCGCTTGCGAATTTCACCAACGAAAAGGGACTGGAGGCGATTGGCTCGAACCTGTACCTAGAGACCGAGGCGTCCGGTCCTGCGCTGATCGGTGTGCCCGGAACCGATGGCCTCGGCACTCTGCGCCAGGGCTATCTTGAGGAAAGCTCGGTCGATCCGGTGCGTGAGATGACCGAGTTGATCAAGGCCCAGCGCGGCTATGAGCTGAATTCGAAGGTCATCACGGCCGCTGACCAGATGCTCAGTGCGACGACACAGGTGCGGTGATGGTTGCAACGCTCGTCCGGATCCTGCTGGTCTTCTGCGTCTTCGCGCCGCTCGAGGCTCTGGCCGAAAGCCTCGTGGCGACGCGGCTTATCCGGGCGACAGAGGTCATCGGGCCGGGCGATGTCGAGTTGCACACCGCCGCTCTGCCGGGTGCGGCCTCGCATCCGGATCAGGTGATCGGGCTCGAGGCGCGGGTGGCCATCTATCCCGGACGCCCTGTGCGTCTGGGCGATCTCGGCCCCGCTGCGGTCGTAGAGAGAAACGAGATTGTCCGGATGGTGTTTCGGCAGGGTGGGCTGATGATCCTGTCGGAAGGCCGGGTCATGGGCCGCGCCGCGCTCGGCGACCAGGTTGCGGTTATGAATTTGTCATCTCGCCAATCGGTACAGGCCGTCGTCACCAGCCACGGCACTGTGGAAGTCATAGGCTCTGCCGGGGCGCTGCAATGAAGCGCGCCATCACTCATGAAGGATAAACCAATGTCGCTTCGCTTCATGCCAAGATGGATTTTCTGTGCGATCTGCGCCGGAATCGTGGCGGGCTGTTCACCCCTTGACGAGGTCGGGCGCGCCCCGGCTTTCACACCGCCGCAGGAAAGCACCGAGCATGCCGCGCTGTATCGCGTGCCCCTGCCCGATCGCGCCGAGGCACGCCGAAATGTCGATCATGCGTCGCTGTGGTCAGCGAGCCAGCGCTCGCTGCTCGGGGATCGGCGCGCAGGGCGTCAGGGCGATATCCTCACCGTTGTCATCGAAATCAATGACAGCGCCGAGATTTCGAACAACACGTCGCGCGGGCGCACCGGGTCCAACAGTGTGGGCATTCCGCAATTCTTTGGCATTCCCCAGACCATCGATCGGCGCCTGCCGGGTGGTCTGAACGTCGCCTCGGGGATCGAGACGAACAATGCCAGCAGCTTCAACGGCTCCGGCTCTGTGCGGCGCAATGAAAAGCTTACCCTGCGCGTCGCATCGACAGTTGTCGAAAAGCTACCCAACGGAGTGATGCAGATCGAGGGACGGCAGGAAGTGCGTGTCAATCACGAACTGCGCGAGTTGCTGGTCACCGGATATGTCCGGCCCGAGGATATCTCGCGGCAAAACGAGATCACCTATGACAAGATCGCGGGCGCACGGATTTCCTATGGTGGCAGGGGGATCATCTCTACCGTGCAGCAGCCGCGCTATGGCGAGCAGATCACTGACATCCTCTCCCCCTTCTGAGTGACGCGGAAACGAGGTACGGACATGGCCAAGGTGATCGCAGTCTTGCTGGTTCTGCTGGGGCTCGGTGGGGGCGTCGGGGCAGGGTACCTTCTGCGCCCCGCTCCAGTGGTTGAAGACAGCGATCCGGCTGCGGTCGCGCCCATCCTCGCGCCCGTCCTCGTCGAGTCGGTTGCTCTGTTTGAATTCGACACACCGTTCATAATTCCGGTTGTGACGGAACAGGCGGTCAATGCGATCTTCATGCTGCGGATCGGTCTCGAAATCGAAGCGGAGCAGCAGCAATTCGTCAAGGGCCAGGAGCCGCGCCTGCGCGATCGGTTGCTGCAAGTGATGTTCGATCATGCCAATTCGGGCGGGTTCGAAGGGGTCTACACATCACAGACCAAGCTCGCAACGCTGCGCCGGTCGCTGCTCGAGTCCGCGCAAAGTGTAGTGGGCCGCGAAATCGTGCAGCGGGTCTTGATCACGGATCTTGCGCGCGGCAGTAACTGAACCACAAGCACGCTTGGGGCTTGACCCGAGCATTCGGCTGGCACAGCTTGCACGGCGACAACAAGTGCAACGCAGAGGTCGAGCCGATGGAATCCGCAGCAAGAGCCCAGTCTGGCGCAGCAGCCGCTGATCTGCCCCGAGAACTCCTTGATGGGCTCGCGGAGCTGGCCGTGCGCACTGGATTGAACCTGCAGGAGGGACAGGAGCTCGTGATGACTGTGCCCGCCGCCGCCTTGCCACTGGCGCGTGCGATTACCGCTGCGGCCTACCGCGCTGGGGCCGGCCTCGTCACGCCGATCATCTCGGATCGAGAGATCACACTTGCCCGTTTCGAACATGCAAGCGCAGACAGTTTCGATCGTGCGCCGAACTGGCTCTATGAGGGCATGGCGCAGGCCTTCGAGCGGGGCGCAGCGCGTCTGGCGCTTGTCGGCGAGGATCCGCTGTTGCTGGCCGAGCAGGATGCCGGCAAGGTCGCGCAGGCGAACCGGGCCAATGCCACAGCCTATCGCCCGGCACTGGCCGCCATTTCAGGATTTCACATCAACTGGTCAATCATCGGCTGTCCGACAATGGACTGGGCGCAGCGGATCTTTCCCGACCTTCCGGCGTCCGACGCGCTGGACCGGCTGGCGGCTGCCATCTCGATGACCGCGCGGCTGGATCGGCCCGACCCCGTCGCCGCCTGGGCAGAGCACAACGCGCAGCTTGCGAAGCGCTGCAAGATGTTGAACGAAGCACGGTTCGACGCGCTGCGCTTCCGGGGGCCGGGCACTGACCTGACCGTGGGTCTTGCACAAGGGCATTTCTGGCAAGGCGGCGCTTCACAGGCGCGTAACGGGGTGATCTGTAATCCCAACATCCCCACGGAAGAGGTCTTTACGACACCTCATGCGGCACGGGTAAACGGACATGTGCGCGCGACCAAGCCGCTGTCGCACCAGGGCAGTTTGCTCGAAGAAATCGAGATGAGCTTCGAAGAGGGGCGCGCCGTTTCGGCCCGCGCAACCCGCGGAGGGGATATCCTGCGCGAGATGCTGGCCACGGACGAGGGCGCCGCGCGTCTCGGCGAAGTAGCGCTGGTTCCGCACAGCTCGCCGGTGTCGCAATCGGGGCTTCTGTATTACAACACACTTTTTGACGAAAACGCGGCATCCCACATCGCGATGGGACAATGCTATGCGTCCTGCTTCGAAGGAGGGGACTCGCTCTCGAAGGATGAGATCCGGGCGCGCGGTGGCAATGAAAGCCTGATCCATGTCGACTGGATGATCGGGTCGGAGAAGATTGATGTCGACGGGTTGCGCGATGGGGCCGAGCCTGTCGCGCTGATGCGGCAAGGCGAGTGGACCTGAACCTCAGGGACGCTGCTTCCTTGAAAGCCGTGCTCGTTCCTGTGCGTCGATCTTGCCGAGCGCCTCGCAGCGGCCATGGCTGCGCGCCGTGACTTCGCGCTGTTGAAGCACCCGCGCGGTCTGTTGCGCGAGGGTCTGGTTCATCTGGATCCGCTGGACGGTCGCCCATTTGAGATGGGCCTGTCGGGCCGCGAAGAGGGCCGGATCCTCGACCAGCGGGACAGGGCGTGCGAGCTCGTCAAGCTTCTCGCGCGTGGCATTGCGGGCGCTCGCGAGCTTTTGCAACCGCGCCATGTCGGCGTCCTGCACCATTTGTGCAATGGCGCGCAGAGCCTTCAGTTTTTCAAGCTTGCTCATGCCCATCGTCCTTTCGCGGCCTTGGCGCGCATTGCATCGGCGAAGCGGATCGCAGCGGCGACCGCGCCATAATGCTTAGGCTGGATTTCCTGATCGATCTCGACGCT
The DNA here is from genome assembly GCA_007134805.1 of Paracoccaceae bacterium. GTDB lineage: Bacteria > Pseudomonadota > Alphaproteobacteria > Rhodobacterales > Rhodobacteraceae > Roseinatronobacter. The sequence continues at coordinate 5,120 of SLKB01000130.1, read as the reverse complement.
CGCGTGGAGGGCCCGTGCCGTGGGCGGGTCCGAATGGATCGGAATCCCGGCGGCCTCGGCGCGCTCGCGGATGCGCGCTGCGATTTCGTCGACGCCCTTTGCCACGCAAACAGGCGCCCCCGGATCCAGAGGCGACCATTTCAACGCGACAGCGTAATGGGTGGGATTGACAATCACGACTGCAGCATCGGGCACTTGGTCAAGCATGCGGTTGCTCGCGATTTCGCGCCCGCGGCGGCGGCGCTCGCCCTTGGCATAGGGGTCGCCTTCCGATTGTTTCATCTCGTCACGCATTTCCTTGTGGGACATGCGATTGCGGCGCAGATGCTCGGCGCGCTGCCAGAAGAAATCAATCGCCCCGATCGAGAGTTTCACGACGAAGACCAGCGCCAGAAAACGGATGACAAGCATCAGAAGCTCAGTTGCCGCGAGCGCGGGGGTCAGGTGGATCGTGCCCAAGATCAGCGGCATGTTGTAGAGCAGGAAGAACCACAGCACGGTCGAGATCACGACAAGCTTGACTGCGCTTTTCGCGAATTCGAACAGCCCGCTGCGGCCGAACTTGTTCTTGGCGTTCGAGATGATCGACAGGCGCGAGGACTTCGGCTTGAGCTTCTCGGGGGCGAAGATAACGACGCGCTGGGCGAACAGCATCGTCCAGACCATCAGCATCGGGATCAGGACAACTGGCAGGACAGCCGACCCGACCCGCACGATCAGCCCGCCCGCCAAGGGTTGCGCATTCTCGCTCATAAGTGCGGATATCTCGGGCGCCTGGCCAAGAATGACCATGCCGGTTTGCCCCAGTTGCAAAAGCGCAAAATTACCGACCGTGAGCGCCGCGACCAGCAGTCCGAGAAAGGCTGCGGCCGTGTTCAGATCGGTCGAGCGCGGCACTTCGCCCTTGCGGCGCTGTTCCTGCAGCTTGTGCTCGCTGGCCTCAAATTCCTTTTCGCCGCTCTGCTCTTCCTCGCTCATCGCGGCAGGCCCGTCGGATCGCCGAGGAACGCGTCAAACGAATCCTGCCAGATCGGCAGCATCAATGGTGCGGTCAGCAGCAGCAGCGCGAGCCCGCCCCACGTGATTGCAGGCGCGCCGACAAAGGCCACCATGAGTTGCGGCATCGCCTTGTTGATCGCGCCGAGCGCCACGTAATAGAGCAGCGACAGGATCACGAAGGGCATCGCCAGCGTGAAGGCCAGCGTAAAAGCGCGCGCGACATGTGCGACACCCCATTCGCCTAGGCTCGCGGCATCCGGGAAGCGGGCAGGTGGAAAGAAGCTGTAGGACAGGATGATGAACTCGGCCAGCTTCACGTGAAGCCCTGCGATCACCGCAAGCGCGAGCCCGCCCATGACAAGGATCTGCGACATGGCCGGCTGCGGGTCCACGCCCGATCCGCCAAAGAATTGCGACAGCGATGTCGCCTGCGCCGCGATCGTGCCTGTCGTTTGCAACACGATGCTGAACAGCCGCAAGCCGATGCCAAGGACCAGGCCTGCGAGCGTCTCGGCCCCGATCAGCATGATGAGCGGCCCCGGCGCCATGCTGGCCTCCGGCATGATTGGGGCGATCGCGGGCGCCGTGATCGCAGTGAAGGCGAGCGTGATGGCAAGGCGAATGCGCACAGGCACGACCTGCTCGCCAAATGCCGGGATCAGCGCCATCATCGCGCCGATGCGGATGAAAACACCGAAACTGCTGGCCGCGATCTGGGCGCTCTCGGCCGTGAACCGATCGAGCAGATCGAAGATCTCGAGCATCATGCTGCGATCGTTCCCACGAGGGCCGGGCGCGCCTCCATCCCGATCTCCTCATAGGAAAGGACCGAGGCGCCCAAGCCGCGCGCCATAATGACCGCGCGCAGGAACCGGCGGCGGCGCGCCGAGGTCACGAGCGCCGGGCTGACCCCCGATTTGGCCAGATCCGCGATCTTCTGGGAAATCCGGTCGGTCAGGCGTGAGAAATCCTCGGGCGGCAGCGCCACATCAGTGGCTCCCTGGTCGCCCGATAGCTGGAAGGTGGTAAAGATGTCTTCCCATTCGGGCGCGAGTTGCACCAGTGGCAGTGTGCCATCGCCGCGTTTGAGCGGCGCGACAAGCTGGAAGCCTAGGCGCTGGCGCACATGCTCGCAGACTGCCTCAGGCCCATGCAACACGCCGCGCACTTCGGACATGGCCTCGAGGATCAGCGGCAGATTGCGGATCGACACGCGCTCTTCCAGAAGAAGACGCAACACACCGAGCAGCAGTTCGACCGGCACTTTCTCGGGGATCAAGTCATTAAGCATGCGCTTGTTGGCATCGGCGCGCGCCTTGTCCGAAAGGTCGGTCAATTCGTCGAGCACACGGTGCAGGCTCTTGAAATTGAGAAGCCGCGCGAAATTGGCCTTCAACACTTCCAGCAGATGCGTGGCGAGAACTTCGGTGGGGCTCACGACAGTGGCACCTGAAAGCGCGGCGTCCTCTTGCCGGGATTTCTCGATCCAGCGCGCCGGGGCCTGGTAGACGGGCTCCTTGACGTCTTCACCGACGAAATCGAACGTCGACTCATCCTGCACCAGCGCGAGCATCTTGTCGGGACGCAGCCGGTCGCGCGCTTGCTCGACGCCATGGATCAGGATGGAATAGGTGCCCTCCGGCAGTGCAGCATCGTCGGTGAGCCGGATCTCGGGCAGGATCAGCCCGAATTCGCGGGCAACATGGGCGCGGATATTCGAGATGCGCGTGTCGAGCCCCACGGCACTGTCAAGAACCATCGGCACCAGATCGGGTGCGAACTGGACATGAATCTCATCGAGATCGAGCACATCACCCATCACCTTGCGAGGCGTGTTGCTCTCGAGCGTCTCGGGCTCTTCCGCCTGCGCGGCGGCCTTCTCGTTTTGCTGAAACGCGACCCAGGCGAGGCCCAGAAGCGCGGCCGCGCCGATCATGAAGGGGACAAAGGGAAGGCCCGGCACGAAGGCGAAGAGCGCAAGCAGGAACCCCACAGTCGCGAGCGCGGAAGGGTAGCGGCCAAGTTGCTGGAACAACTGGCTGTCGGTCGCCCCATTCGCACCGCCGCGCGCTAACAAGAGGGCCGCGGCAATCGAGATGATCACAGCTGGGATCTGACTGACCAGCCCATCGCCCACTGTCAGGATCGCATAGGTCTCAAAGGCCGCGCTCAGGCTCATCCCGTGCATCATCGTGCCGTTGATTAGCCCCATCACAAGGTTCAGAAGCGTGATCAACAGCCCTGCGATGGCGTCGCCCTTGACGAATTTCGATGCGCCATCGAGCGAGCCGTAGAAATTCGTCTCGGCCTGTTCGGTCTCGCGCCGGCGACGGGCCTCGGCATGATCGATCGCGCCCGCCGACATGTCGCTGTCGATGGCAAGCTGCTTGCCTGGCATTCCGTCGAGGGCAAATCGCGCGCCGACTTCGGCCATCCGGCCCGCGCCCTTGGTGATGACGATGAAGTTGACGATCAGGAGCACAAGAAAGATCACCATGCCAAGGAAGATCGAGCCCCCCATCACGAAACTCGCGAAGCCCTGGATGACACCGCCCGCGGCATGGGTGCCAGTGTGCCCCTCGCCGATGATCAGCTTTGTGGACGAGACGTTGAGCGACAGGCGCAACATCAAGGACGCAAGCAAAACAGTTGGAAATATGGAAAAATCAAGTGGGCGCTGAATGAAGAGCGTGACTGTGAACATCAGGATCGCAAGCGCAAAGCTTGCCGCAAGACCCAGATCGAGCAGCCAGGCCGGAATTGGCAGGATCATCATCACGATCACTGCCATCAACGCCAGGGCGAGAAGGATCGTGGGTTTGAAGATTTCCCGCGGACTGAGCGAGATCATGGCCGTCCTCCGTCAAGATAGATCAGGCGCGTCGCACCGCTGGTCACGGCCGAGGGGACCAGCGACCCCATCGCCCCCGCGCCAGATGGTTGCAGCAGCGCATAGCGGTTTTCGCGCTCTATTGGCGGCTCAGTGATCTGGGCAGGGACGACCGGCGCACCGCCTCGGGTCTTGGTCAGGATCTGAGCAAAGCGCGCCATGTAGCGTGTCGCGTATTCCGGGGTGGTCGAATGGTAGGCGCCCGCGGCGGCGGTCCAGGATCCCAGCCGCGCATGATGCCCGCGCAACAGGCGGGCGGCATAATCGGCATTGCGTGCAGGGTCGATCATCGCCTCGATGCTTTGGAATTCATGCCCGTGCCAGTGATAGTTAATCTGGAAACAGCCCAGATCGATATTGCGCACCCCGCGGGCGAGGGTCTGGCGGACATGGGCGAGGGCGGCGTCTCGGCTCTCGAGCCAATGGCCTTGCCCTTCGCTGTGGATGGCCCAGGCCCAGGGTTGCAGGGATCCGCCTCGGGTGCGCCCGGTCTCGACAAGGGCGATCGCGCGCATTACGTCCAAAGGCACGCCATGGCGCTGCGCGGCATCGCGCGCAGCACTTTCGCAGATCAGGGCAGGATCGGCGGCAAGGGCCTGGCCGGGCAGAAGCGTGAGTGCGGCAAGCAACAGGCGCGCTGTCAGTGCGCGCATCGCCGCGGCTTTCCTGCCCAGCCTCCGCGCCAGATGTCGGATCATGCGGCATGCTCCCGAATCGACTGCATTCTTGCAATCATCGGGCGCGAGACTGACCCCGACAGGGTTGAGATTTCGTAAGCAAGATCAGATGTTTTGCGCGAGCGTAGCGATCCGGTCGGCATGTAGCGCCAGCGCTGCCACCCCGCCCAGAAGCGCAAGTGTTGCATAGATCAGGTCGTGCCGCCCGTCCCAGACCTTCAGGTCGCGCGCGAGCCGGACGAACGCCGGGTAGACCAGCACGGCCGCCACGGCCTGTCCGGCAATCGCGCCCGGCAGCCCGGCCAGGATCAACCCACCCACCAGGCATGCCGTCTGCACAGCGCTGCGCAAGGCGATCAGCAGAAAGAAGCGTTTCGACTGTCCCTGCGCCAATGCAACCTGATCGTAGGTCAGCGTCACCAGAAGCACCATCTGCATGCATGCGATCAGCGTGACGATCGGTCCGGCCAGCGCATAGCGCGCGTCATAGAGGAATTCGACCAGCCAGGGGCCTATCAGTGCCATTGTCAGCAAGAGCCCCCAGACGCCCCCAG
>SLKB01000139.1 GCA_007134805.1 Paracoccaceae bacterium | reverse complement strand
CCGGCGCGTTCTTCACTGGCGCGCTGGCGGCGCTCGCGATGATGCTGATCACGCGCGTTACTCGGCTCAAAACCGATGCAGCGCTGGGCATCGTGTTGAGCTTCTTCTTCGCTGTGGGCGTGGTACTGCTCACGCATGTCCAGGCAAGCGGAAGCTCTGCGAGCGCGGGGCTTGCGAGTTTTCTCTTCGGTCAGGCGGCCGCGATCCTCGCGTCGGATCTGTGGATCATGGGCGGGGTGGGGCTTGTGACGCTGGGGCTGGTTCTGGCCTTCTGGAAAGAGTTCAAGCTCGTCAGTTTCGATGCTGATTTCGCCCGCGCGCAGGGCTTTCCGGTGACCGCGCTGGAGGCTGTGCTGACGATCATGGTTGCTCTCGCCATCGTTGTGGGTCTGCAGCTGGTCGGCGTGGTTCTGATGGTGGCGCTGCTGATCGCGCCGGCGGCGGCGGCGCGGCAATGGACGCATGCCCTCGGCGCGATGGTAATGCTTTCGGCGCTGATCGGGGCGGCCTCGGGCGCAGGGGGCGCGCTCGTCAGCGCCACGATGCGCGGCCTGGCGACCGGGCCGGTTGTGGTTCTGATCGCGACCATGGCCGTGCTGGTCTCGGTGATGCTGGCGCCCGGGCGCGGGCTGGTCTGGCAGGCGCTTGCCGGACGACGCGCCCGGGCGCGTATCAGCGAAGGCCGCATCCTCGCCGCAATGCAGGGCCTGGCCGAGGCGCATGAGGATGCGCGCTACGCCTCCGAGCAGGGCATGCTCGCTGCCGCGCTCGGGGACGCGCCCGCGCGCGGGCGCTTCGCGGCACTGGAACGCCGCGGGCTGATCCGGGCTGTCGCGCATCCCCCCGAGACGACACCACACTGGGCCCTGACGCAGGCGGGGCATCGCGCGGCCACGGCCGCCCCGCATGAGAAGGGCGGTGCGGGATGATCGCGGCCTTCTTCGACTCGATCCCCGCGATGATCCTGCTGACCGGCATGCTGGTCGGGGCGGCTGCCGCGCTTCTGGGGTCGTTTCTCGTGCTGCGCGGCAATGCCATGCTCACCGATGCGATCAGTCATTCGATTGTCTTCGGTGTGGTGGTCGTCTGGCTTCTCACGCAGCAACTCTCGGGCCCTGTGCAACTGATCGGCGCGGCTCTGGCGGGGGTGCTGACGGTGATCCTGACCGAGGCCCTGGCGCGCTCGAAGCTTGTGAAGATGGACGCGGCGATCGGCCTCGTCTTCCCGGCGCTCTTTGCTCTGGGGGTACTGCTGATCTCGCTCTTTGCGCGTGATGTGCATCTTCATGCGGAATCCGTGTTGCTAGGCGAAATCGGCTTTGTCTGGCTCAACACCGTGACCCTCTGGGGGCAGCGCGTCCCGGTCGCAGTCGCCACGCTGGGCGCGGTTTTGGCGATCAATCTCGCATTCGTGTTGGCCTTCTGGAAGGAGCTGAAGATCGCAAGCTTCGATCCGGGACTTGCCGCAGCGCTCGGGTTCATGCCGGGCGCCTTGCATTATGCGATCCTCACGCTGACCAGTGTCACGGCGGTTGCGGCCTTCGACGCCGTGGGGGTGATCCTGTTTGTGGCCTTCGTGATCGTGCCGCCTGCAACGGCCTATCTGCTCACCCATCGGTTGTGGGTGATGCTGGTGCTGGCAGTGGCGCTTTCAATGGCGGCCTGCGTGTCGGGCTATGTGCTGGCGCAGCGCTGGAATGTCTCGATCGGCGGGATGATGGCCAGCATGACGGGGGTGTGGTTCGTGCTGGCGCTGCTGTTGGCACCGGGGCGCGGGCTTGTGGCGCAGGCGCTGACCCGGCGCAGCCGCAGGCTCGATCATGACTGCCGTGCCCTTGTGGTGCATCTTTTCACGCACCAGGGGACCCCCGCGATGCCTGAGGAAAACACACGCCGCGCCCTGACCACGCATTTGGGCTGGTCCGAGCCCCGCGCCTGTGCGGCGATACTGCGGGCGCACGACCGCGCGCTGATCAAGCGCCAGGACGGCCTGTTGACGCTGCGGCGCAAGGGCGTGGCCGAAGCCGAGACGATCTTCGGGCGCGCCCGCACCGAAGAGGCCTGAATGAGGGCCGCAAGCGGTCTATCCCGGGACAGCGGTCGAAACTATGTGCCGACATCCTTGGGTTGTCACAAACCTGTCATCTGTGCGCGCTAATTGTCACTGTAAAGCCTAGGCAGAGCGCAGGATCCATGAGTGTTCGATGACAAGACCGTTTCACCCCCTGCTGGCACCAGCGGCGCGCGATGCGGGCGCTTTGCAAGCATGATTTTCTGCTGGTCACGGATGGGCCGCTCTTGAGAGGATGTCGCGGTGTGTATCGGATAGGTCGCGGATGATGGACGTTGCCTTATCATCGCTGGTGGCTGCGCTGCCGCAGCCTGTGCTTCTGGTCAACAAGCAAGGGTTCGTGCAGGCGGCCAATTCCGCCGCGACCGAGCTCTTCAGCACGCGAATCATGGGGGCGCAGATCCGGGCGTATCTGCGCCAGCCCGATGTGGCCGCCATGCTCGAGCGTGTCCTCGCGGGCCAGACCGAGGACAGCGCGTCCTTCATCGCGCATTCCGGCAGCCGCGAGATGGTCTGGAAGGTGGTTGCAAGAAATGGCCTTGCCGAGATGTTCGTGCTGTCTTTCAGTGACATCTCTGACATCGAGGCGGCTGAGGCGCAGCGGCGTGATTTCGTGGCCAATGTCAGCCACGAGTTACGCTCGCCGCTGACCGTGCTCGCGGGCTTCATCGAGACGCTGCAGGGTCCGGCGGGTGACGATCCGGCAGCGCGCGCAGAGTTTCTCGAGATCATGGCCGAACAGGCAGTGCGGATGAGCGGCCTGGTGGCAGACCTGCTGTCGCTGAGCCGGGTCGAGGCCGTCGAGAAGATCCGGCCCCGAGAGCCCGTCTCGATCGACATGGTGCTCAAGGCGACGCTCGCGGCCCTGCGCCCGCAAATCGAGGCAGCCTCGATCCGGCTGGATTACGACGTGCCAGAGGATCTGCCGGATATCCCGGGCGATTACGATCAACTTGTTCAGGTCTTCCACAATCTGATCGAAAATGGGCTCAAATACGGCGCCAGCGGTGGGCGCCTCGATGTCTCGGCGGTCCTGATCCCGGCGCTGCCCGGGTATGACTGCCCCGCGCTGCGGGTCGGCATCCGGGATTACGGCGAAGGCTTCGATCCGATCTTCATACCGCGCCTGACCGAGCGATTTTACAGGATCGACAAGGCGCGCTCGCGCGACAGCGGCGGGACTGGCCTGGGGCTCGCCATCGTGAAACACATCCTGAGCCGCCATCGCGGTCGGCTGATCATCCGTTCAGCCCCCGGAGAGGGCTCGAAATTCGAAGCCGTGTTGCCCTGCAGTTGACCCTGATCGAGAGGATCCGAGAAATGAAACCGCATACATTGTCTGCCTTTGACCGCGACCTTGACGCCATACGCCGGCTGGTCATGACAATGGGCGGGCAGGTGGAGGCTGCGATCATGAATGCCTCGCGCGCGCTGCAGACATGCGATGAAGAACTTGCCGCCCAGGTGGTGCAGCAGGACGAGCGGATCGACTCCTGCGAGGATGACATAAACACGCAGGTCGTCCGGCTTCTCGCACTGCGCCAGCCGCAGGCGGATGATTTGCGTGCTGCGGTCGGCGTGATGAAGATGGCGGGCGATCTGGAGCGTCTGGGCGATTACGCAAAGAACATGGCCAAGCGGATCCCGGTGCTGATCGCCGCCCCTGTGATTGAGGGGGCATCGGGAGCGCTGCGGCGGCAGGCGCAGATCGTGGGCCAGATGCTGAAGGACATGCTCGATGCCTTTTCCCGGTCGGATGTCGCGCTGGCCCGTGCCGTGATCCGCCGCGATGTCGAGGTCGATGACATGACCAATGCGCTCTTTCGTGAATTCATCACGCATATGATGGAAGATCCGCGAAACATCACGCCCTGCCTGCACTACATCTTCATCGCGAAGAACATCGAGCGTATGGGCGATCTCGTAACCCATGGCGCCCAGCATGTCATCTTCATGGCCGAGGGAAAGTCGGCCGAGGCGCGCCAGAAGGGCCACTCGACCGCGACCATCGAGGCCCCCAGGAAGTGATCGGGATGCCCGTGGTGCTCTCTTCGCGCGTGGTGACCTTGGATGACGAGCCTTCCTCGCGCGCACTTCT